>NZ_SFBV01000351.1:0-14734 GCF_007095585.1 Microcystis sp. M_OC_Ca_00000000_C217Col | reverse complement strand
GACTCTGTGTAAGACAGTACATGGTTTTTTAACTGTGGTATGCGACGGTGGTGGAAGCAGAAACTTAAATCGTGAGGTTTAGGAATCGCCGCACTTTTAGGGCGGCGAGGATGTCAATATCAACTTCCCTCCCAGATTTTTAAATAGGCATTTTCCATATTTTCAGCGAATTTTTTCCCTTGCCAGAGGGGGGCTGTGTCACGATTTCCTAA
The DNA here is from genome assembly GCF_007095585.1 of Microcystis sp. M_OC_Ca_00000000_C217Col. Lineage (NCBI taxonomy): Bacteria > Bacillati > Cyanobacteriota > Cyanophyceae > Chroococcales > Microcystaceae > Microcystis > Microcystis sp. M_OC_Ca_00000000_C217Col. The sequence continues at coordinate 14,522 of NZ_SFBV01000351.1, read as the reverse complement.
CAGTTGATGGCTGATGTCTTGACGAAGGGAGCGCTCGAGTCCTAATTTTACTCCCCAGTCGATATATTCTGCCTCATTCCAGCCAATTCCGGCTTCAATACCGGCATTAATCATAAAAGTATAACTATTGCGGGCGGAAAATTGTTCTCCTACTAATGTAACTAAAGGGATTCCTTGCCATAAAACTTCTAAGGTGGTGGTAGCACCATTGTAGGGATAGGTATCTAACACCACATCAGCAATCTGTAAATTAGCGCGATGGGTATATTCATCTATATCTCTCGGTAAAAACCGCAATCTTTGGGGATTAACTCCCTCCAGAATCGCTATTTCAGTAAATAATTCTTGAATTTTTTCAGTCTTACCGACTCCCTTAATCAGAAAATAACTATTAGGGACTTGTGCGAGAATTTTCATCTGAAGTTTAATAGTATCAGGATGACGTTTCATGCCACTTTGTACGGAAAAATAGATGGTAGCATCGGGGGGAATTTCTAAATCTTCTCGACGTAGATTAGGAGTACCGATTTCAAAACCATCCACTGCTAAATATGTCTCTGGTAAACGATAGATTTTTTCTCGATAATATTCCTCCGCTTGCTGGGGTAAAACGTAGGGATCGGCGATATAATAATCAATAGTTGCTAATCCAGAAGCATCCCAACCTAACCAAGTCACTTGTTTTGCTGCGGGTTTCAGTGCCATGATCTGATTGGTAATATTATGGGTTAAACTGTCTAAATCTACTAGAATATCTATCTGATCCTGTTGAATTTGTTGGGCAACTTCTAGGGGATTTTCAGCGTAGGGAAAATGACGGATAATATCTCGGCTATCCCGGAACCATTGACGGGTAATTTCATCTTCTTCTTGGTTAATAGTATAGATAGCTATTTGCAATTTTTCTCGATCATGATGGTGAATTAACCAACGACTTAACCAACCGACAGAATGATGTTTTAAGGTACTGGCAAGATAACCAATAGTTAGTTTTTCCGGAGCTTTTTTGCTTGTAACTAAAGGAGTTTTTAAGCTATTATTATCAAGGAAAATTTCGGCGACGCGATTAGTTAATTTTCGGTTAGCTAAGGCTCGATCGCCTAGGTAGGGTAGGGGACTAGAAACATTGAGAAAGCTAGTTTTAATAATCGGTTCTAAAGTGATATTTTTCTGACGGGTTAATTCCTGTAATAAATCATGATATTCTTGATAAATATGATCAATTTCTTGCCAAACTCCCCAGCGCAAAAGTATTAACAAAATTAGATCATTACTGTATAACTTTAGGGTTGGAATTAGACAAATTTCTCGCAATTGATAGGCAGTTATTAAAGAATTATCAAAGTCTTCGGCTAAAATATAGAGGTTAACCAATTGTTCCAAAAGACTCAGATCACTTGGTCTTAATTGCAGACAAAGTTTAATAATTTCCACTCCAAAAGTGGGACTTTGTTGCTCGTTGGTGACTCGTGCTGCTATCTGAAAAGCTTGCGGGATAAAACTATCGGCTAATTCCTCCAGATAGGGTAAACTTACTTGAGCTAAATCTAAAGTTAATTCGTGGGGATATAAAAGACTTTTGAGAACTACATTTAAAAGCAATTCTCGATCGGGATTATATCTGAGATTGTCTTGAATAGGATAATTAAGTAGTTCTTCTGGATCGAATATTTCTAAATCTAAAGCTAAGTCGAATAAAGCTAATAAATTATTAATTGACTTGGGAATAATTTCCTGTAGATGATAGCGAAAATATTCTACAGCTGCCAGATCACCTTTTCTTTGTTGTCGTCGCGCTTCTGCGTCTAAAACCGCTTCTAATTCTGCTTGCCATTGCTTAACTTGTTCTGGATTGCCTTCGCTTAAAATACTTTGCCACATTACCTGCGCTTCTGCTTCTAAATTTTGCAGAAGATAGGCAACTCCCAAGTACCAATAGTCAGAAATATTTTCGGAATTGTTATCGATTATTTCCTCGTAAATTGCCGCAACTTGAGGATAGTCTTCGGCAATTAAAGCTTGATAAGCGTCAGGATGCCACATAAATCAGTTATCAGTTTTTTGAGATAATATTTTCAGAAAATCTTGATGTTCTTGACTGGCTAAACCTTGCTGTAAAACTGTCAAAACCTGTCCCAAGTTACCCGCTAATAAAGCATTAACATCTAACCAAAGACTGGGGAAAACCTGCGAGTAAATTATCCCTCGACTATCGGGTTCAAGTTTAATATATTCTCCAGCATTTAATCGGAACCAATCTAATTGACGTTCATAAACTCGCCAAACAAGATATTCTTGCACTTGATTACGACGATAAACTCGCCATTTATTGTGGAGATCATAGGAAGCAGTAGAAGCGGCAATTTCTACGATTAATTCCGGCGCACCTTCGATATAATCATCGTCACTAATAGTTGATTGTCCAGCAATTTTAATTCTTAGTAAAGCATCTGGTTGTACTTCATTATCTGCGTCCAGACGCACTGTAGTATTATCCGCAGACATTACCCCAATTGTGGCAGCTTTATAGACCCCTAACCAAGTTAAAATATCAGAATGAGGTTCTCCATGACTCTGCACTCGTACAGGAGAAGACATATAAACTATTCCTTCAATTAATTCGGCTTTTTTTATTTCAGAAAGGTTCTGATAACGACGCTCAAATTCCTGGCGACTTAGTTGATCACCATTTTCTAAAGGAGGGGTTTTAGGGAGAGAATAAATAGGTTCAGAAGTGATCATTTTATTTGCCCCGAACAACAGTAGATTTATCCTCCCCTAGTCCAGTGAAAAGGTGACAGTTAGGGGGGATAAAGCTCAAAAAGAATTGACTCATAACTGGAAACTGTCAACTGATAACTGATAACTGATAACTGATAACTGATAACTGATAACTGATAACTGATAACTGATAACTGATAACTGATAACTGATAACTGATAACTGATAACTGATAACTGATAACTGAAATTAAACCACTTTAGCGATAGCTGCTTCTAGCTTATCCATAGCCTCATCTACTTCTGTTTCCGAGACAATTAAAGGAGGTACAAAACGGAGGACTTTCGGACCTGCGGGAGCAATTAATAAACCCTCGGCCAAGGCTGCATTAACAATAGTAGATGAAACCAACTCACTTTCTGAATTAATTTCCAGACCATTAATTAAACCCCAACCGCGCACATCGACAAATAGATGGGGATATTGAGAAGCAATCACCCGTAAACGGCTGCGTAATTGTTCCCCTCGCTGCTGGACATTTTCGAGAATGTGATCCCGTTCAATGGTTTGTAATACTGTTAAAGCTGAGGCACAAGCGAACGGATTACCCCCAAAGGTACTCGCATGACTACCCGGTTCAAACACATCACAGAATTTTCTGCACATCATCGCACCGATGGGAATACCCCCCGCTAAACCCTTAGCAGATGTGAAGATATCTGGTTCCACTCCTAAATTCTCATAACCCCAGAGTTTACCAGTTCTTCCGACTCCCACCTGTACTTCATCAAAGACAAGCAAAATGTTATTTTCGTCGCAAATTTGCCGTAAACGTTGGAAATATTCGATATCTCCCGGACGAACTCCCCCTTCACCCTGCAAGGGTTCCAACATAATCGCAGCCACCCGACGATTACCCTCATCGAGATCAGCGATCGCATTTTCCACCGCTTCGATATCATTATAGGGAATATAGGCAAACCCCGGCATCAGGGGTTCAAAGTCTTTTTGGTACTTCGGTTGACCGGTTGCGGTGATGGTAGCTAAAGTCCGACCGTGAAAACTAGCGTGAGCGGTTAAAATAACCGGCTGTTCGAGGAAATCTAGCACCGTATGGGCATATTTTCGTACTAATTTAATCGCCGCTTCGTTCGCTTCCGCACCAGAATTACAGAAAAAGACTTTATCAGCGCAGGAATGATCGACAATCCATTTAGCTAGTTCCCCTTGTTCGGGAATATAGTATAAATTCGAGACATGATGGAGTTTTTGGATTTGCTGGCTAACCACTTCAATTAAAGCGGGGTGTGCGTGACCGAGGGTACAGGTGGCAATTCCCGCAACAAAATCAAGGTATTGTTTACTGGAAGTATCCCAGAGAAGACAGCCTAACCCTTTGGCGATCGCAATGGGAAAACGACCATAAGTATTCATCACATAGCTGTTAAAACTATCTCGATCGAAGGGTTGATTCGGGTTTAAATTGGGAGTGGGATCAACTAGGGTTGGTTCTAAAAGGGTTTCTGGACTCACTGGGGAACTCCTGCGCGATTAGACATAGGGGAAATTATAATCAAATCCGTCTGAGAAGGACGGGTTATTTAGATTAAAAACTGATTTCATTGTAATTTACTAGACAGTCTTAGGGGTGAATTTTGCTTGTCTATCAGTGAAGATAAATATCGTCGTCTGCGTCAGGAATTAATCGGGGGAATTTTTGCCCTGATCGTGGTGTTTTTGCTCGGTACGCTTTGGTATCATCTGATCGAGGGTTGGAGTTTGCTAGATTCGGCCTATATGACGATTAGTACCCTCGCTACCGTCGGTTTTGGCGAAATTAATCCCCTAGGTGAACGGGGACGACTGTTTACAATGGTTTTGATCGTGATGGGAGTAATCACGATCGGTTATATTGTTAATCGCTTGACCGAAGCTTTAATTCAAGGCTATTTTCAAGAGGGACTCAAACAGAGACAGGAGAAACGCGTGATCGATCGACTATCAGAACACTATATCATCTGTGGTTTGGGTCGCACAGGCAGACAGGTAGCGATCGAATTTTACGCGGAAAATATTCCTTTTGTAGTTATTGATACAGACCCCCTACAGGTAAATCGGGCCAAAGAATTAAATTATATTGTTGTTCAAGGAGATGCCACCTTAGATAAATCTTTACAAATGGCAGGAATTGAACGCGCTATTTGTATTGTGGCCGCTTTAACTTCCGATGCGGAGAATTTATATACAGTGTTGTCTGCTAAAACTCTTAATCCGAAAATCCGCGCCATTGCTAGGGCCAGTACCGAGGAAGCAGTACAAAAATTACAACGGGCCGGGGCCGATGCGGTAGTATCTCCCTATATTACCGGCGGTAGAAGATTAGCGGCCGCAGCCCTACGACCCCAGGTGATGGATTTTGTCGATGGTATTTTAACCGGAACCGATCGATCGTTTTATATGGAAGAATTTTTAATCGATCCGAGGACTTGTCCCTGTGTGGGTTTAAGTCTTAGTCAAGCACATTTAAGATCTCGATCGGGGGCGTTAGTTTTGGCTATACGTCGCGCTGATGGTACGCTAATCGGGGGACCGACTGGCGATACGGAATTAATGGCCGGAGATCTGTTAATTTGTATGGGAACGGCCGAACAATTACGCAGTTTAACTCAGATTTTAATCCCCATGCGATCGGATGGTTTACGTTTACCGAAGCATTAGTTAGGGTTTGCGCCAAAAAGTTTGTAGGATGGGTTAGTGGTAGGGTAACATGAGCGGGTGTTGGGTTTCATGCTTCAACCCAACCTACGTTCTCTAGAAGACTTATCACCAACTTTCTTGAGCTTTCTCTTCCATTTTATCTAGACAAAATATAATAAATATTAGTGACGGCATGACCAGAAATATATCCTTGAGTTTTACCTGTTTTAACTGTATTTAATGCTTGTACAGATGCTGGAAAATGTGGTTCACGCTTACCCAAAACATCTAGCAATACATCACTGTCGAATAAGACTCGTTTCACCGATACTTCTCCACTAAATAATCAATATACGATTCTTTTGGGTCTTCTGGTTCTAAATCGACAACCCCCACTAAGTCTCTTGTCCAAGGATCAAGATCGCTTAAATCATCTGTTAGGGAATGAGAAGTAGTTTCTGAGGATACATTCTGACGAAAAACACGCCCATATTCTAATGCTTTCTCAAAATCCTCCTGATCAGAAATTGATCCAGAAAGATTATCTAACCAGTTTTCAGACGAAGATTTTTCAGTTTCCAAATCGACCAAACCTGTTAAATTTTGTGTAGAGGCATCAATATCATTGAAATTATCTGCTAGGGAATGAGAAGTAGTTTCTGAGGATACATTCTTAGGATTAAATCGCTCTTGAATTCTGAAAATTATTAAACTACTATAAGCTCTCAATTGGGTGACTAAAGATTTGTCAGTATCTTGGAAATATTCGGTTATAGTACGATTAGAAATTGAGAGAGTATTTTTAGCTCCCTGGTAAATTTGCTCTAGTTCTGAATCGGCAAACATATCAATAAACACATCTATCGTTTCCGAGAGAAGGTGTAAACCTTCCACCACTCTGATTAAATCGGCTTTTTCCTCACCAGTCTTTCCCTCATTGATCTGAGCAAGGCCGATAAATAATTTAGCATAGGCAGTTACTCTATCGGTAAATTCATTGATAATCTCAATCAAATTTATTGCCGAACCCTCATTCTTATATTGTTCCCATACCTGAAACCATAGTTGATTAATTCGCCCAAATATATCGGCTCTTGCTTGATAAGTTTTAGAGTGATCCTTAACTTGCTCAACTAAAATTTTAGTTTCTTGTAAGTACCTAGGCAAAATTATTTACACATGACGATCATTGCCCCGTAAGGGTTTTAGCTCGATCGGGCAGGTAATTAATTTTGCATGACTACTTAGTAAATTATCCAGGATGATTCGATCAGAATCGGTGACAATCTGATTGAGTTTATCTGTAATATCTTGCAGATTTTCTAACAAAAATTGTCCTAAATTTTCCCGTTCGACCAAAGTTTGCAGACTATTCATCGTACTTACCTCTCCTAAGACTGACGATCAAACAGAAATGAGTAGCCAAAATCATCAGCCCTAAACGTCCATTGTAACAATTTTGGGGTCTAAATCCTGTTTAAAAGGTATAGGAGAGGGGGAATTATAAATTATGAAGTGGGGAAGTGGGGAAGTGGGGAAGTGGGGAAGTGGGAAGAATAAATAAAAATAATCTCCTGTCTCCTGTCTCCTGTCTCCTGTCTCCTGTCTCCTGACTCGGAGACTACTGACTCCGTACTCCTCAATCTAGCGTCTGTGAGGAATTGAGAAATTGGGGATGAGATGTTAGTACAATCGGGGAATAGTAAAAGAAAAAACCCCTATTGCTCATGAGTCAAAATCCCAATTCTTCCTCGCGACCACTGCAGCCGCTGCCGGTTCCCTCCATGCCGATACCTCCCTCAGAGTTAATCACGGAAATCAGCATGGGGATAACTGAAGAAATGACGCAACAAGTGGCGACACCGACCAAAAACGTGCCGAATATGCCGCAAAATGGTCAAATTTCCGCCCCACGTCCTCCCCAAAATCGCGCTCCCAGTCAGGCTGCTTCTCCCCAAACGCCACCCCGGCCGGGTCGCGCTCCCAATCAACCCACCTTAGAACATTTGCTCCGGATGGCCTTTGATCGGGGTTATTCGGACGTTCACCTAGGAGTTGGAGAAAAACCCCGGATGCGGGATCGTGGTGAAATGATTATTCTCAACTATCCTGAAATTGACATCAACACTTTTTATAGTTGGTTACGGGAAATCCTAGGGGAAGAAGAAATCCTTCGCTTTAAAAAAGACCTAGAATTTGACGGTGCAACTCAGTACGAATTCGCTAGGGTGCGGATTAATATCTTTGAAAGTCTGCGCGGTCCTGGGATGGTTTTGCGTCTAATTCCCATGAAAATCCTCACTATAGAACAATTGGGCTTACCGGCTGTGTTACGGAATGTGTGCGATGTGCAGAAGGGATTGATTTTAATCACCGGTCCGACGGGTTCAGGGAAAACCACCACCCTCGCAGCCATGATCGATTACATCAATAAAGAACACGCCAAACATATTATCACCATCGAAGACCCGATCGAATTTGTCCATCAAAGTCGTCGCAGTTTGATCAAACAACGGGAAGTGGGAATACACACCCATGAGTTCGATAATGCCCTAAAAGCCTCTTTGCGGGAAGACCCAGATATTATTCTGGTGGGGGAGATGCGGGACAAATCCACCGTTAATACGGCCCTGAAAGCTGCCCAAACCGGTCACTTAGTCATGGGAACCCTGCACACCAACAGTGCCGTTAAAACTCTGGAGCGGATTTTAACTCTTTATACCGCCGAGGAACGGGAATCGATGCAAGTGGCGATCGCAGAATCCCTGGTTTGTATTATTTCCCAGGGTTTATGTCGTACCACCGACAGTAAACGGACCGCTTTTCACGATATTCTCGTCAACACAGAAACCGTCAAAGATTACATTTGCAGCGGCAAAAATGACGAAATTCTCGAATTAATGAAAGATGGCGAATACCATGGCATGATTACCACTAATCAATCTCTGTTTAACCTCTATCAAGAGGGACGGATTAGCGATGAGGTCGCCCTGGAAATGTCCCCGGTTCCCAATGAAATGGCGATGATGTTGCGGGGTAGAATCTAGAAAAACCCTGAAGGAAATCCTTGAGGGGTCAAGAGTTGAGTAGTCTAGAAAAATAGAAGCTCCTATTGATTCCCTAGGGGAACCCCTCAAGTGACCACTTCCGCGATTGTGTTGCCCGATATTTTTAAAGGCATCGCCCTGTTTACCCCCGGGGGCGACCTGATTTACTGTATCGATCCTGATAAACAAACTCATTGGCATCTGAATCTCTGTGCTGCTCTCCAGTCCGCTTTAGGGTTGCCAGAACCCCCCCATTTTTTAGTTCCTAGTTTTACTGCTACCATCGATCGCTGGCGAGATCCCTACAGTCACCGTATTCATACTAGAGCCGAAGTCTATCCCCTGGTCCGTCGCTATCAGCCTTTATTAAATGCTATTTTCGCCACGGATGATCGAGCTTGGTTTACTGTACCTTGGCAGGAACAATCCTCTAATCCCACTATCTTAGAAACCTATCGTCAGCAGTTTCCCCAACTTTGGCAATCCCACGATCTGATTCTCCGTTATCAGGAGCGCCCCCCAACCACTTCAGGGATTACTGCTGACTCTGACTATACTAATCCTAGTCCCAAGGGTTATGTTTTGCGGTTATTTGTCTCCGGTAATAATGCCAATACTAAACACACCCTAGAATCGATCCATCAGCTTCTAGAGCGAGAATTACACCATCCCTATACTCTAAAAGTGATCGATATCTCTAAGCATCCAGAACAAGCGGAATCTAATCATGTCTCTGCTATTCCCACTTTAGTCCGGGTTTGGCCGCAACCGGTGAAACGCATCATCGGCGAATTTGAGGATTTACCGCGAGTATTACAGATTATCGCCACCGCTTAGGGGTTAAAGACTTCTGACTCAATCCCTCGCCACCATTCGCCCAATTTCATTAAGTCTTGCTGAATATCATCCAATTCTTGAATATATTCCTCTTGGGAAAGACTGGCGCGACGTTCTTGCAGTTTTTTGAGACGTAATTGCACCAACAGCCAAGGCTTAGAAATACCGTTAGTTTCTTCAATATAGCGAGCAATATCTTGACTATCCATAGTTTTTACTGTTATTGTCCTATATTTTGTCAAATTAAGCCGAGACTCCTTTTTTTAGTTGCAGAAGATTATGTTTGATTTTAGCCACTATTACCCCTACGCCGAATTAGTTTCTTTCCTCAAAAACCTAGCCTCATCCTATCCTAATTTAATTAGCCTCACCTCGATCGGTAAAAGCTACGAAAATCGAGATATCTGGTTAACTACCCTAACAAATCAAGCCACAGGCCATTATTTAGAAAAACCTGCCTATTGGATCGATGCTAACACCCATGCGGGGGAAGTAACAGGCTCTGCCGTCGCTCTCTACACTATCTCCCATCTTTTGCGCCAATACGGTCATAATTCCCAAATTACCAGACTTCTTGACCATTACACTGTCTATATTTTGCCGCGATTAGCCGTGGATGGAGCGGAAAAATATCTCACTACTCCCTATCTGTTACGATCGAGTATTCGCCCCTATCCCCACACGGATGAGAAACCGGGGCTATATCCTGAAGATATTAACGGCGATGGTTTAATCTTACAAATGCGCCAAAAAGATACCTGTGGCGCTTGGAAAATTTCTGAACAAGATCCTCGCATTATGGCGCGTCGCGAACCGGAAGAATTTGAGGGAACTTTTTACACTTTGCTCACCGAAGGTTTAATCCGCGATTACGATGGCTATAATTTTACCACTGCCCCCACCCTAGAAGGTTTAGATTTTAACCGCAATTACCCCGTTTATTGGGTTCCTGAAGGGGAGCAACAGGGGGCCGGAGATTTTCCCTTTTCCGAGCCAGAAACCCGTGCAGAAGCGGAATTTTGGGCAAATAACACCAATATTAATGGCTTCGTTACCTATCATACCTATTCAGCAGTCATGTTGCGTCCCTATAGCACCCATCCCGATGAATATTTCCCCGTGGAAGACTTAGAAATGTATAAATATATTGCTGACAAGGGAAAAGCAATGACTGGTTATGAATGCGTTTCTGTCTATCACGATTTTCGTTATCATCCCAAAGAAGTGACTAACGGTGCCATGGATGATTACGGTTACGATCATTTTGGTTGGTATGGTTTTACGGTGGAGTTATGGGATGCACCCACCCAAGCGGGAGTGAAAAAAGATGATTATATTCAATGGTTTCGCTGGCATCCTTTGGAAGATGAATTGAAGTTACAGCGTTGGAATGATGAGAATTTAGCGGGAAAGGGTTTTATCAATTGGCAAGGTTTTGATCACCCCCAATTGGGAGAGGTGGAAATTGGCGGTTGGGACTTTAAAAATGTCTGGCAAAATGCCCCAGAAAAGTATTTGCCGGATTTATGTGAGAAACAATGTCAGTTTACTATTGCCCATGCTTTAATGTCACCTCTTTTAGCTATCTCTCGTCTTGATCTGAAGTCGGAGGGAAATGGTATTTATCATCTGGTTTTACAGTTGGAAAATCAGGGATTCTTACCCACTTATACCAGTAAAAAGGCACTGGAAAGAAAGATCGTTCGTCCCATTCAAGTCAAGTTAAATTTAGCCGATGAGGTGAGTTTAATAGTGGGAAAATTAGAGCAGGAAATCGGTCACTTAGAAGGGCGATCAAATAAAGTATATAGTAGCCTCGCTCATGGTTTAGATTATCGCTGTACGGTGGAATGGGTGATTAAAGGTGTTTCTGGTCAAGAAATCGAGATTATCGCTATAGCTGAAAGAGCCGGAACAGTCAGACAAAAAGTAATTTTATAGAGCTATTTTGTTCGATAAAATTGTTAAATAAGTCTCGTTAGATTCCGTGGGTAAAACTCGTAGTTTTTGGCTGCGAAGATCTGGTTCTAATCCCAAAGCTTCTAAAGGAATTACTCCTAATAAGTTGTTTTGACCTCCAGGTAATTCCAAACATTCAAAAGTCCCTTCCCGTCCCGCAATAATCAAGGTAGCATCGCGAAAAATTCTCGCTTTTCCTATCCCTTTAGCCGTAGCCACATCTACTTCTTTTAAAAGCTGTAAACCCAAGCGGGAGATTACTTCCGGCACCAGACAAACAGTAGTTGCTCCCGTATCAACCAAGACATTTTCTAGGGTAAGAGAGCGAATTTGATCGGGAGAAATTACAGCCGCCGCTGCTAGAATTTGATCCGCGCGATTGATCACTGTAATGCTGGTGTAAATTTTGCCCATATCTTCTGCAATAATTGCTGGATTAACCATCATATTACCCTCAATTGTACCCCTAAATTATACCAGAATAACTGCTAACAACAATTTTAATTATTAATCCGGCCATCGGGCATAATTGCACCGCGGAAGTTAACTCCCATCAGATTAGCACTCATTAACTCGGCACGAGTTAGATTAGCATTACTTAAATCGGCACCGGTGAGATTTGCTCTAGCAAAGAAAGCATCGATTAAGTCAGCTTCGCTGAAATTAACTCCTGAAAGATTAGCCCTTCTTAAGTCAGCATGATTCATTCTTGCTGCTTGAAAATTAGCTTGACTAAGATTAGCTCGATCAAATTTTATTTGAGTCATAATTGCACTATGAAAATTTGCCTGCATTGCTTCCGTATCGGTCATTTTTGAACGCACTAAATTGGCTCCCGCTAGATTTGCCCCCACTAAATGCGCCCCGATTAAATTAGCATCAGTAAGTAAAGCATCTTGGAGATTAGCATTAGTTAAATCCGCTTTTCTGAGGTCAACATTGCACAAATTAGCCTCCTTTAAATTGGCTCCTACTAGATTTGCACGCACCAGATCAACCCCTTTCATATTAGCCCCTTGCAGGTCGGCGCGATAGAGATTAGCACTTTGTAAATTAGTGTTATGATTTTTCTTTTCCTGACGCATATTTGTTCCCCGCAAACAAGCACCAGTGAGGTTAGCACCACTTAAATCAGCCCCCCGTAAATCCGCCCCGATTAAGTTAGCATCAAGTAACGTCGCTAGGGTTATATCGGTATCACGAAGATTAGCACCTTGTAGCATCGCTCCGTGTAAATTGGCACTGCGTAAATCTGCCCCATTTAAGTCAGCTTGGTTGAGACTAGCACCGCTTAAATTAGCTGTCACAAGATTAGCTTGAGCGAGATTAGCCCGGTTAAGATAGGTAAAGAGAAGATTGGCTCCGTGCAGATCTGCTTCATTTAAAACAATGCCAATTAAGTCAGCACCAACTAAATTAACTCCGGGTAATTTTAAGCCACTAAATTGAGTTTCTCCTGCGGCATAACGTTCAATTAATTCGTTGGGTTTCATAGGTAGAATGTCCAGATAAATTTGGATAAAAAATTAAAGAATTTTTTGTAAAGTTTGCACCAGAATACTGGCGGTTTGAACGTTAGCATCCGTATCCATTTGGGTTTGAGCAATATTGTATAGTTGAATTTCGATATCCTTGAGAGATTTCCCACTTTCGATGAGTTGTTGTAGTAAATCTTCTAGGGTATAACTTCGCAGAGTTGACCAATCTTGACCGCTCCGATCCCAAGGATGAAATAGGAGCGAGAAAATCAATATTTTGGCGCGTAAAGGATTAGCATACTGGAAAATTTCTAAACGAATTTCAAAGGGGTCGTAGGCGGGAATTTGTGGGGAATTACTGGGGTTGTTATTTGAGGAAGCCGGCTCGGCAAAGGGCAATTCCATGACTAATTGTGGTTCATTTAGATTGATGATCGAAGAGGAAAAATCCACAGGTTCACTTCTAGAGGGGGAGAAAGATGTGGTTTTAGCTGCAGAATCAGAATCATTCTTTAGATGAACTATTTGAGTGTTCAAGATTTGACTTTTTGACTCATTATCCTCTTCTTCGTCATCGTTATCAGTATCGTAGAGAGGCTCTAGCTGGGTAAGAATAATATCGGCTAGGGCTAGGTAGAGAGCTTTTTTATTAATATTTTTGGCAACTTGCTTGAGAGTTTGTCGCAAGCTTAGGAAATTGGGATTGTTTCGCTGAAGTTCTAAAACAATATTTTTTAAGCCATAATTATTAATCACCGCTTGATCGTTTTCCCAACGATTTTTACAAGCGGCAAACATTAATTTTTGAATTCTCGCCGTCTCTCGATGATTTTCTAGGCTACTAACCACCTGTCTTAATAAATTATCTTCCTCGTTGTTGACATCATTATTAACGTTGGTGAAGCTAGGGTTAACTTCCGGTTCCACTGGTAATAATTGATTGTCGTAGGCGGCAGCAATATTACTATATAATTGACTGATTTGCTCGATAATAACCGTTGCTACTCCCAGATAAACTTTAGGACGATTGAGGGTTTTAACTAATTTATAAACAGAAAAAGTTAATTGTTCTTTACTTGTTTTAAGTTCCACTAACTCCTTCACCAAGTCTTCCATACCCACACTGTTCAAAATATTAGGATCATTTTCCCAAGATTTTTTACAGATACAAAAGATTAATTTTTTGATCCGTAATTTTTCTTCGTGGCTGTCGAGATAGCGAACTACGTCATTAAAAACTTCGATGGATAATTGCATAGTAACCTCTGATCCGAGAAAGGAGCCAGCTCTCGCACGCCTCCTCTACTATAGCGGTATGCTATTGGCCTCTCGCAAGTCAGCTTGCCAGAATATATAGGGTCTGCTGAATAAATCTAAAAACCTTGTTGGATAGGACTTTTAGACTTTTTTCCCCTCAAAAAGTGCCAGCCATTGCGGGGATCGGGGGGAAAATTCAGGTGCTTTTTCCCTGAAAATTAGGTAGTTGACCACCTGAAAATCGGTAAAACCCTACACCCTACACCCTACACCCCACACCCTACCCCCACGAAAAACTTTTTCAGCAGACCCTATATAAGTTATTCCGGCTCTTCTGGCGCTCGAAGATATTCTAGCCTAAAAGCGTGGAGCTATTCAGTTGGGTTTGCTGGATCTGGTCCCTAAAATTATACTTTGCACGGCTACAACTTGCATTTTTTACTCAAGGACAATAATATAGTTTAAGAGTCATAATTAGAAGCAAAGCACTCATTAAAAACATGATTAACCTAGAATTCACGGAAGA
>NZ_SFBV01000350.1:0-6678 GCF_007095585.1 Microcystis sp. M_OC_Ca_00000000_C217Col | reverse complement strand
TAAGTCACCGAGCGGGCGTAAACGCTTCAATGTTTTAGGAGCATTAAATGCAATAACTCATGAAGTTATTCTGGTAACATATGACACTTATATTACGGCAACTCAAGTCTGTGAACTCCTTGAAAAAATAGCTGCTTTAGAACTAATGATTCCCATCACTCTAGTCTTAGATAATGCCCGCTATCAAAAATGTAAAATTGTTGAAGAATTAGCTCTTTCTTTGTCAATATAACTGCTCTATCTGCCGTCTTATTCACCTAATCTAAATTTAATTGAAAGGCTGTGGAAATTGTTCAAAAAGAAATGTTTATATGGTAAATATTATGAAAACTGTTCTGACTTTTCTTCAGCCATTTATGAATGTTTGAATGATGCCCATTTGAAACATAAAAAGGCTTTAGCGATTTTTGTCAATTGTTTTTGCTCTAGAGCGAACTAATCAATTAAGTCTCTTGCCAGATAAGGATTTAGTCGATTTATGCCCCCCTATCGAACCATACCAAGTAACGAAGAACCCATAAAAAAGAACTGGATTCCTTGCTGATTCTACGATTTCAGAAGTTTAATAAATCTCAGATTATGAACGTCTAAAGTATAGACCCGAGTTATGGAATCGGCAGTCGCTGGAATATCGATGAAAATATGGTTAATGATGCCGTTAACTTTATAGAACAGCTTGTTGAAAATATCCATCAGGTACTTGAGGACATCCACTAGCCGAGAATTTCCCCGGCAGTCCAGCAATAAATACTTATGATTTCTCAGGAAATTATAACAATTATTAAATAATGTGTAGTTTTGTATACTGATGTCAAGAACTTAGCTACAATATGAAGTGGCGTAAGATATATAGAGATTAGCTAGTGAGTCGGCATCAAGACAGTCAAACTGACCGGAAACGAGAAGAAACACAGTTCACTCCTTACAGTGCAGAAGCGATCGCTCAACAATACCGTTACAAACCTTGGCAATTGTTCGGTCGCGCTTTCGTGATTACTTGGTCTTTAGGATTATTTCTCCTCAGTCTCCTCTGGGACAAATGGACAAAGCAAGAAGAAGCCAATAAATACCAGCGTGCCAGCGAACTTAGGCAAATTCTCACCTGTTTGGGTCCCACCTTCATCAAAGTCGGTCAAGCTCTCTCTACCCGCCCCGACCTCGTTCGCAAAGACTTTTTAGACGAATTAGTTAAACTACAAGACCAACTTCCCCCCTTCGATAACGACATCGCTTTTGCCCTTATCGAGACAGAATTGGGAATGCCTGTAGAAAAAGCCTATCGGGAAATATCCCCCACCCCTGTGGCTGCCGCTAGTTTAGGACAGGTTTACAAAGCTATTCTACCCACCGGCGAAGAAGTAGCCGTTAAAGTGCAAAGACCGGGTCTGCGGGCGCTTTTAAGCCTCGATTTATACCTAATGCGCTGGGCTGCCCAAAAATTCGGTCCTTTATTACCCCTCAATCTCGGCCACGACCTCACCCTGATTGTCGATGAATTCGGCACCAAACTCTTTGAGGAAATCGACTATCAAAACGAAGGTCGCAACGCTGAAAAATTCGCCACCAACTTCCAAAATAACCCCGAAGTTAAAGTTCCCAGTATCTACTGGCGTTATAGTGGTCGCCGCGTCCTCACCCTGGAATGGATTGATGGCTATAAACTCACCGATACCGAGAATATCAAAGCTTTAGGATTAGACCCCAATAGTATCGTTAAAATCGGCGTAACCTCTGGATTACAGCAACTCCTCGAACACGGCTTTTTCCACGCTGATCCCCATCCGGGTAATCTTTTCGCCACTTTTGATGGTCGCATGGCCTATATCGATTTTGGCATGATGGACCAGTTAGAGGAGGAAACTAAAGAAACCCTCGCTAGTTGCGTCGTCGATTTAATTAACAAAGACTACGAAAACCTGGCCGCCAACTTTGTCAAACTGGGATTTTTAACCCCAGAAACCGATATAAAACCAATTATTCCGGCTCTAGAACGGGTTTTAGGCAATGCCATCGGTCAAAGGGTCGGTGACTTCAATTTCCGCACTATTACCGATGATTTCTCCGAATTGATGTACCAATATCCCTTCCGGATTCCCGCCAAATTCGCCCTGATTATTCGTTCCCTCGTCACCCAAGAAGGGGTGGCCCTTACCCTCGATCCTAACTTCAAAATCGTCCAAGTAGCCTATCCCTACGTCGCTAAACGTCTCCTGACCGGGGAATCGCCCCAACTGCGGCGGCGTTTACTGGATGTACTGTTCAAAAACGGTAAATTCCAATGGCAACGCCTAGAAAACATGATTACAATGGCTCGCTCGGAAAGTAACTTCGATTTACTGCCCACAGCGCAATTAGGCATCACTTTTCTTCTCTCGGAAGAAGGTCGTTATCTGCGTCGTCAATTGCTATTAGCTTTAACGGAAGATGACCGTCTCCACACTGCCGAAGTGCAACGTCTCTGGGGTTTAATTCAAGGAGAATTGCAACCGCGGCGACTCTTGGATGTGGCCATGAGCGCTTTTCGGGAATTATCCAGCCAAGGTGTGGCCGCTGTCCTTCCGCGAGAAACCAGTTCGCGTTAAAGTGTTTAAGGTCATCATCGCTTAATCACTTTTTCTATGGATTATTATTTTCTGCCCCAACCGCCCTATTTTCTAGTTTTTGCCGGTTTATTTATCGGTATTACCTGCGGGGCCGCTTTTGAAGCTAGTCTCAAGCAAGTGGTTAAAAATTGGTATAAAAATAAGGGTTCAGACGATCAAAATCTTTTAAAATCCAGTGCCTTACAAATTCCTTTTATTGGTATTTGTGTAGGAATCTGTCTTTTCCTGGCCTCGGGATTAGATATATTTATTCTCAATGGTTGGGTTGCCTACGCTATCTCTCTCCCGATGACTATCTTTATTGGTGGTTTGGTTTGGAGTCAGTTAGGGGAATTATTAGGCCAATTACAGCGCGGTGGTTCTAAAGAAATTGACCTCGATTATCGGGGATAATTAGGAGGCAGCAAACATTTAGGACTAAGATAATAGGTGTTAGCAGATAGGAAAGATCAACTCCCCCACAACTAACACCAAAACCCTAGTTATACCCAATTTCCCAGCTATTTTGGCCCGCAATTTTAGATGCAAAAACCTTTAGCATGGCATTGGCGATCGCTTCCTCTGCATCAGCGCACTGGTTCCGAGGTTTTTGCCTGCTTATTCTGCCAAGATGCGATCGCTACTTTACTAGAAAGTCCCTATCCGGGTAATTCCCTTTCCCGTTACTCTCTTTGTGCTGGTTCCCCGCGTCAGCTTTGGACCCCCGCACTAGGGGAAATTTTGCCCTTTTTAAGCAGTTTACTCCCCCAAACCCGATCGGATGTTCTTCCCGATCATCTTCCCTTCCATGGCGGTTGGTTGGGGTGGTTAGGCTACGATTTAGCTTGGGAGATAGAAAAATTACCGGACAGGAAAGCTGATACTCTCCCTTTTCCCGTCGCTTATTGGTATGAACCGGATAGTTTTGCCATTCTCGATCACCAAGCACAAATTCTCTGGTTAGCTGCCACTAAACCCGAAGATTTAGATAAATACGAACAATCTTTAACCACTAACCCCGATTTTGAGTTGATCGATCCCCATCCCTCTCCCTTAATCTTTTATACCTCTCAACTCGACTACGAAAAAGCTGTTAAAAAAGCCTTAGATTATATCAGAAAAGGCGATATTTTTCAAGCAAATTTATCCCTAAGATTTCAAAGCACAACTAGGGCAAAAGGATGGCAAATTTATCGCAGTTTACAACAGATAAACCCTTCTCCTTTCGCTAGTTATTGGCGCACCCCTTGGGGAGAAATGATTAGTTGTTCTCCCGAAAGATTGGTAAAATTAGAAAGGGGAATAGCCAGCACTAGACCGATCGCTGGAACCCGTCCCCGGGGTAAAACCGAGGCACTCGATCGACAATTAGCCGAGGAACTATTAACTAATAAAAAAGAGCGGGCCGAGCATATTATGCTAGTGGATCTAGAACGCAATGATCTGGGTAGAGTTTGTGAATGGGGATCGGTTGATGTGGATGAATTACTGACGATCGAGCGTTATAGCCATGTTATGCACTTGGTCAGTAATGTTCAAGGAAAATTAGGTAAAAAGTATCATGCTATTGATTTAATTAAAGCTCTTTTCCCCGGGGGAACAATTACCGGTTGTCCGAAAGTTCGCTGTCTAGAAATTATCGAAGAATTGGAACCGATGCGACGCAATTTATTCTATGGTTCCTGTGGCTATATTGACCTACGGGGTCATTTAGATTTGAATATTCTCATCCGTACCCTATTAATGACCACTCAAGGGAATTTTAACACCGTTTGGGGACAGGTGGGAGCGGGAATAGTTGCCGATAGCGATCCCGAAAAAGAATGGTTAGAATCCCTTCATAAAGCTGAGGCACAATTAATCGCTTTACGTTCTTTTTAATTTTTGATTTCAACAAACTAACCTAAGTAGGTAGGCATTAAAAATTATCAGATGCCCCCCTTATTAAGGGGGGACTAAGGGGGGATCGGCACCCCCCTTATCAAGGGGGATCCCCCCGCCTTTGGCTTCCCCCCTTATCAAGGGGGGCTAGGGGGGATCGAACCTAAAATCCATGTTTAATTTAATTATAACCAGCTACCTATTGTTGCATCTAAAACCGCTCTTTTTACTTTTTACCTTATCTGCTATTTTGTAGGATAGCTGCCGATCTTGAACCCTATTCATGAATCAAATTTCTATCGCTGTTACTTTTTTTCTTAGTTTAGTCTTGACCTCGCTTCCCTTTTTACTTTTGGGGACAGCCGTTTCCAGTTTTTTGCTGGTTTTCGTCAATAAACAGCGATTAGCGGCGATATTTCCCCGTAATCGAGTCTTAGGAGCGATCGTTGGCAGTGCCATCGGATTAATTCTACCCGTCGGACAATACGGCACGATTCCCGTCGCTAGAAGATTCTTATTAGAGGGAGTACCCCCGGGGGTGGTGTTTAGCTTTCTCACCGCTGCACCTACCCTAAATATCGTCACTCTTTGGCTAACTTGGCAGACTTTCAGCTATTCTAGTGTTTTCTTCTATCGATCGCTTTCGGTCTGGTTAATGGCAATTGTTATCGGCACTCTCTTTAGTTTCTATCGGGAAAACCCCCGCACCGATAGCGAAATTCCCCTAGAATCGAGTTTAGTTCTTTCCGGGAGTTTTTTACCAGAGGAAGCAGCCAGTCAACCCCTACAAAGAGTCGGCAGTCTTGTTTATGAGTATAAAACTAGAGATAGGCAAGCTTGGCCAATTTCTGTGCAGTTATTTCTCGATAACTTTATCGATGAAGCACTGGAATTAGGGGGATTATTAATTATTGGCTGTGCGATCGCTAGTGTCTTTCAGCTATTATTACCTCAGAGTCAATTAATTGCCTGGGGGAATACTCCCGCTACTCAAATTCTCGTGCAGTTGTTCTTTGGTTTCACTCTCGCTGTTAATGCTAGTCTTAGCTCTTTTGTCCCCGGTTCTTTAATTACTAATCTGTCCGTGGGTTCCACTCTAGCTTTTTTACTGGTTGCTTCCCTCATTGATATTAAAGCTTTTATCCTCCTCCTATCAGCTTTCCGTCCTAAAATCGTCCTTTATTTCGGAATTTTATGCCTGTTAATGACTTTTTTAGTGGCTCTGATCCTCAGTTTCTATCTAGGTTGAATTCCTTCCGGATCAGAAAAATTTTCTCTTGACAAAAGCCCCTTGACATGATACTATATTCATAATGGAAAATCCGTGCGCCTACAAGCCCTATTTTCCTAAGCATTTAAACTCTAACTCATCCTGATTCTGCTTGCCGGAGTTGTTTAGTTGTTTTTGAATGGGTTTCGGAATAATAACTCTGTAGTTCACGCTTGAGTTGCCTCATATTCTTCGAGGGTTAGATAGTCTCCTGCTTGATAAGCTGATTCAGAAGCGATTATGTTAGCTTGCTCTTCTTCTGTAATTTCTATTGCAGTATGTCGTTCTTTGATAAAGAGCAAAAAGTCAAGTAATTCAGTCAAAAGGGTGTCAGGTGTCTGCTCGATTTCTTTAATTAGTTGTTCTTTGAGTGTCATAGCTTTATCAGTAATCAGTAATCAGTAATCAGTTATCAGTGATTAATTCCATCATAGTCGATGATTAGGTGGTGGGTTACTGGACTAGGTAATAGGTGTAGGGGTAATTCATGAATTACCCCTACAATCGGCTAGGTTTTTCTGGATGTTGTCAAAATTTTCTCTTGACAAAAGCCCCTTGACATGATATTATATTCATAATGGAAAATCCCTGCGCCTACAAGCCCTATTTTCCCAAGCATTTAAACTCTAACTCATCTTAATTCTGCCTGCCGGAGTTGCGACAACATAGTTTTATAGTTCTCCATAATTGTTTGGGTATGGGGATGATTTTTCCCTAATACTTGGGTAGCAATCTTAATCGCTTCTAGATAGAGAGGTTCTGCTTCTGTGTACCTGCCTTGGTAACAGTACAATGCTGCTAAATTGTTGAGGGAAAGTGCCACAGAGGGATGATTGTCTCCTAAGAGTCGTTTTCTCAAATCTAATGCTTCTAGATAGAGAGGTTCTGCTTCTGTGTACCTGCCTTGGGAATCGTACAATGCTGCTAAATTGTTGAGGGAAGTTG
>NZ_SFBV01000035.1:0-18218 GCF_007095585.1 Microcystis sp. M_OC_Ca_00000000_C217Col | reverse complement strand
ACTCTGTGTAAGACAGTACATGGTTTTTTAACTGTGGTATGCGACGGTGGTGGAAGCAGAAACTTAAATCGTGAGGTTTAGGAATCGCCGCACTTTTAGGGCGGCGAGGATGTCAACTTAACTCATTAAACCTCTTGCATAATTAGGGTCTGCTGAAAAAGTTTTTCGTGGGGACAGGGTGTGGGGTGTGGGGTGTGGGGTGTGGGGTGTAGGGTGTGGGGTGTAGGGTGTGGGGTGTAGGGTGTGGGGTGTGGGGTGTGGGGTTTTACCAGTTTTGAGGGGGCCAAGTACCTAATTTTCAGGGAAAAAGTCCAGGGATTTTCCCCCGATCACTCCTATATCCAGTACTTTTTGATTGACAAAAGGTCTAAAAGTCTTACCCAACAAGGTTTTAAGATTTATTCAGCCAGCCCTAAATAGACCATTTAACTGATTATTATTCCTTCTTAATTCTCCTGACTACTGACTCCTAACCCTAACAACAATTTTTGATTTTTACAAGAGGTCTATTATTTAAGCTGGCAGTAATCTCACCTAAGTCTCCGAGAAAGTCAAGAAATGCCCAAAAGCGCCAAGAGTTCTAATTTTAGCTACCCCCGGTACTTCTGTGGTGTAAATACTGAACACACCTAGATTTTGCCGTTGACTAGAGGTTTCGATCGCTGGTTTTAAGATTTGATTTTTGATCACATTTCTGGCTGCCACCGGCAAAGAATCGATCGAGCCACAGAGACTGATTTTCTCGCAAGCGATTTTGTCGGCATGAGCGAGGAGTTTTTCGGCGGCGTATTCGCTGTAAAGTTCTTGGGGGGGATTGGTAAATCCCATAATCCCCGCTATTACCCCCAGGGCGATCGCTCCCTTGAAGAAATTACCCCCCATAGCTACTTAGCTCCTTGATTTTGTCTTCTCACTCTAATTTTGACAAGACATTTTCGATCTGGCTAGGGGGCAGTGTTAATTTCTTAAACCAATACCGGGTGCATAGCACTCTAGTACATTTCCTGTGAGACTGCAACTAACTAACAGATAATCACAGTGAGAACAGGCGGTGCTAACGAGATGGTGTTCTAAAATATGCTGTCTTTCGGCAAAATTTCCACAATTAGGACAGCGCACTTGTTGCAGGGTGATCATAGCAAACCTCATTAATTAGTTATCTTTTGTATGTAAAGCTAGTTTTTCTTGATCCCAATCGGTTTAAGTCTATTTTTTCCTTGATCCCCATTATGAACTCGATCATCTGATCTGGCTAGTAATTTTTACTAAACTTTGCAATTTTTCTTGAAAAATTTAATAATTTCTTCCTAGGGTTTTTTACCGTGATCTGATATGTGTCGGTAATTTTGGCGAAGAGAAAGCCGGAAAGTGAACTCTTAAACTGCTGATCCCTTACTGCTATAATTACGGCTGAGATTATTGATTATCCTATGAAGTATGCTCTGGTTCACGAGTGGTTAACCCCAAAAGCGACGGGGGGATCGGAATTAGTGGTTAGGGAGATTTTACAATGTCTAGAGGCGGATTTATACGCTTTGATCGATTTTGAGTCCACTAATCCCGATAGTTATCTCTATGGTCGCTCGATCGGGACAACTTTTCTGCAAAATTTCCCGAAAGCGAGAAATGGCGTACAAAAATACTTACCTTTTCTTCCCTTGGCGATCGAGCAGTTAAATTTAGAGGATTATGATGTAATTTTATCCTCCTCCCATTGTGTGGCTAAAGGGGTTTTAATTCGACCGGATCAGGTTCACATTTGTTATTGTCACACTCCGATGCGTTATGCTTGGGATTTAACTTTTGACTATCTGGCTAATAGTAAGTTAGGACAGGGATTACCCGGTATTTTCACCCGTTATCTTTTGCATGGTTTGCGTCAGTGGGATGTGATTTCTGCTAATCGTGTGGACTATTTTTTGGCTAATTCCCACCACACCGCTAGACGAATTTGGCGCTGTTATCGACGGGAGGCAAAAGTTATTTATCCCCCTGTACAAATCGAGCGTTTTCCCTACCAAGAGAAAAAAGAAGATTTTTATTTAGTAGTTTCTCGTTTGGTTAGTTATAAAAAAGTCCCTTTAATTGTGGAAGCATTTAATCGATTGGGATTACCCTTAATAGTTATTGGAGATGGTCCACAGATGGCTTTAATTCGTCAGTTAGCAAGGGATAATATTCAGATTTTAGGGGCAGTGTCCGATCAAATGGTAGCAGAATATATGTCGAAAGCAAAAGCGTTTATTTATGCTGCCTGTGAGGATTTTGGTATTGCTTTAGTGGAAGCGCAAGCTTGTGGCACTCCCGTGATTGCATTTGCCGCCGGAGGTGCTTTAGAAACCGTGCGGGATCTGCGGGAAAATTCTCCCCAGGGAACAGGATTACTTTTTGGGGAACAAAATCCCCAATCTTTGGTAGAAGCAGTTAAATATTTTGTGGATCAGGGTGATAGAATTGCTCCAGAAAGTTGTCGGCAACAGGCTAATAGATTTACCCCTGAAATCTTTCAAAGTAACTATAGTTTATTTGTTGAGGAGCATTCAATATCTAAAAGTTATTGCTAACTTTAATTAGAGCAGTTATCCTAATGGTGAGCTAGGAAGTTTTCGTTTTAGGGAGTCGGTCATCGGTCGTTGATAACAAATTAGGTTACACTTTATCTTGATGAGAAACGTTGTATTTCAGCAATGGTGGGAGTGCATCACCTGCGCTCAAAATGTAATATTATGGATATTTCTCGAAAGTAGATATCTAGCCAACGCTGATAGCTTACCGTGGTGATTGTGATGACAGAAAAGCGAGGATTATAGCCGTGCCTTGGAATCGAGTTAATCAATGGGTAGAAAAACGCTCTTTAGGGGCCTTAGAATCAGCTTATCAGAGAGCGTTGAAAATTAAAGCGATCGAAGATCAACATTTTGGGGGACAAAAAATTTCCCCGGCTGCCGTGGGAGGAAAAAGTGTTTATGATTACTTTCAAAGTACCCTAGAGCGAGAATTATTACAGATACGTTTCGATTTAACTCAAGTGCGTCTGGGTAATTTTATCAATCCGCAAACTAACCCAGAAAATAATAACATCCTAGAGACTTTAAAAGCGATCGAGGATATTATCGGTAAATATCGCCTAGATTTAGGGGAATTGCTGCCCCCATTACCGAATAATCAAACCCCAAATCTGCCTAATACCAATCTCACCAGTGATAAACCCAGGGATAAAGATAACCAGATAATTTCTCCTGCAACCAGTAATAAATTTTTTAACTTCCAGCAAGAATTAACCCCCGAATACGAACAAACTGTCATCAAACAACTCCGTACCCTGCGACAGCAGCAACGTATTGCTATTCGTTTTATCCTGATTATTATTTTAGTTCCTCTCTCGGTGCAGGTTATTAGTAGAAACTTTATTTTTAGCCCTGTTCTAAACTATTTTGGTGTGGATAGAGCGAAAATATCAGAAGTTTATATTTCTCAGGAAATTGGCGAAAAATATCTCCAAGAATTTGCTCGACTTCAAGAAATACAAGAAATCAAGCACGTTTTAGGAGTAGCAAAAGTAGGGCAAGAATCAGAAGAAACCTTTCGGGAACAGGTGCAAGAATTATTCAGAGAAGCGGGTTATGAAAGTCAAGATGGTTGGAAAAACTTACTCTCCGATATTACTGGATTAATAGCCTTTATTGCGATCTTAATTTTTGGTCGTCAACAATTGGCGATTACGCGGGCTTATGTTAGTCGTTATTTTCTCAGCTTAAATGATATCACCAAAGCCTTTATCTTTATCCTCTTTACCGATATATTTGTCGGGTTTCACTCGGCGGAAGGTTGGACGGTAATCTTAGAAACTTTGTTCCGGCACTTTGGTTGGCGCGAGAATATTACATTTATCAGCTTGTTTGTGGCCACTGTTCCCGTTATCCTAGATACCATCTTTAAACTATTAATATTTAATTATCTGACTCGTAAATCTCCCACTGCCGCAACTATCCTAGAAAAAATGAACCAGTAACGCCCTATGATCCTTAGTATTGCCGATACTTTCATTAAAAGACCCGTTTTGACCACAGTTTGCTCGATTTTAATCGTTTTGATCGGTGCGATCGCTATTCCCTTTTTACCCCTAGAAAAACTGCCGCAGTTGGCATTTATTCAGGTAGCGGTGAATGCCAACTATTTGGGAACCGATGCCAAAACCGTACAGGATAACGTTACCACGGTACTCGATCGCCAGATTAACGGGACAGAACAGATTGTTTATATGCAGTCCCAGAGTACCAACACCGGACAAAGTACGGTGAATGTCTTTTTCCCGGTGGAAATGGATCGTAACATTGCCCAAGTCTTGGTACAAAACCGTGTCAGTACCGCGGCCGCTAGTTTACCGGAAGAAGTGAACCGGCAGGGGGTGACAACCAATACCCAATCCCCCAGCGTTACCCTTGCCTACGGGATTTCCGCCAAACCGGACGAAAAGGGCAATTATCCCTACGATACGGTCTTTTTAAGTAACTTTGTTGATCGAGTCATCGATGCCGAGATTCGCCGGATCGAGGGGGTTGGTAGTACAACCATCATCGGGGAGAGGGAATACGCCCTGCGTTTTTGGCTTAATCCCGATGCTTTAGCCGCTAGGGGTGTATCGGCGGACGAAGTAGTACAAGCAATCCGAGAACAGAATATTCAGGTGGGTGCGGGGACAATTGGCGGTGATCCTAGTCCCGAAGATCAGGAATTCCAGATCGCCATTCGCGCCGTTGGTAGGGTTGCCACCGGGGAGGAAGCGGAAAATATTGTCGTCAAAGTCGGGGAAAATGGCGATTTAATCCGAATTAAAGACGTGGGACGGGCAGAAATCGGAGCCGAAAGCTACAGTACCGCCGCCTATTTCGACAAATCCCCCGCCGTTGTCTATATCGTCTATCAGTTGCCCGGTTCCAACGCTTGGAATACTGCCAAACTGGTAAAAGAGAAAATGGCGGAACTAGAACCAAGTTTCCCCCCGGGGTTAAATATCGCCATTACCCTCGATAATACCGCCTTTGTCGCCGCCTCCCTGGAAGAAGCCGTTGGCACTCTGGTGGAGGCGATTTTACTGGTTATTCTAGTCATTTTTATCTTCCTTCAGGATTGGCGCACCACGATCATTCCGGCGATCGCTATTCCCGTATCTTTGATCGGAACCATGGCCGTCGCCCTCGCTTTAGGCTATTCTCTCAATAATCTCTCCTTGTTTGCCGTCATTCTAGCCACCGGGTTAGTGGTGGACGACGGGATCGTGGTTGTAGAGGCGGTATCGGAAAAATTACGACAGGGAATGCGGCCATTTCAAGCTGCCCTTGATGCCATGGGGGAGTTAACCTCGGCGGTAATTGCCAGTTCTCTTGTACTATTTGCGGTTTTTATTCCCGTCACCTTCTTCCCGGGTACGGTGGGGATCGTTTATCGACAATTTGCCGTTATCATCTCCGCTTCAATTCTGATCTCCACCTTTAACGCCCTCAGTTTTTCCCCCACCATGTCGGCGATTATCATGAAACCGCCCCAAGGCACCCGCGGACCCTTGGGACTGTTTTTCGAGGGCTTTAATCGGGGTTTCAACGCAGTTAAAGAAGGTTATCGACGCTTGATCGAATTTCTGATCCGAGTTCGGTTTCTGGTTTTACCCTTCTTTATCGCCGCCCTCTTTCTCACAGCTTGGAGTTATAGCACCACTCCCCAGGGTTTTATCCCCGAAGAAGACCAAGGTTATGCCTTCGTTTTGGTGCAAGCACCCCCCGGGGTTTCCCTGCGCTACACCGACCGGGTTATCCGTCAGATTAACGAAGAAATTCTCGCCGGTATCGAAGAAGTGGAACACTTTGTCGGTATGGCGGGCTTTAGTTTTGCCGGAAGTGGCAGCAACCAAGGGCTATTTTTTGTCAAGTTAAAAGAATGGTCGGAGCGGACTGGGGAAGATAAGTCAGTTTTCGGCATTCTCAGGAAAATTAACCGAGAATTAGCCACTAAAGTCCGAGATGCTCGCGCTTTCGCCGTTAATGCGCCCCCTGTAGATGGATTAAGTTCTACTGGCGGTTTCGAGTTATTTATCCAAAACCGCGCTTCTTTCCCCATGGACGCTTTGATTGCCAACGCTAATAACGTCATGGCTGAGGCCCGAACAAGACCGGAATTATCGGGAATTTTCACCCAATTTACCACCGACACGCCGATGCTGGAACTTTCCATCAATCGCAACCAGCTACAGGCCCAAAACGTCGATATGCAGTCCGTTTTCGGTACCCTGCAAACCTATCTCGGTTCCAACTTCGTCAACCAATTCGTCCTAGGCGATCGCTTGTATCGAGTCTTTGCCCAAGCAGAAGCGGATTATCGTTCTAATCCCGAAGATATTAACCGTCTTTACGTCCGTTCCCGTACCGGGGCCAATATTCCCCTATCGGGTTTGGTTAGCGTCAAACGCTTCACCTATCCACCGATTATCACTAACTTTAACCTCTATCCCTCGATTAACGTTCAGGGTAATCCCGCTCCCGGTTTTAGTACGGGACAGGCGATCGCAGTGATGGAAGATGTTTGTCGGAAAGTCCTGCAGCCCGGTTTCGGTTACGCTTGGACGGGTACAGCTTTCCAAGAAAAAACTTCCGCCGGGGCTGCCCCAGTAATCTTCGGATTAGCCTTTATCGTGGTTTTCCTTGTCCTTGCGGCCCAGTACGAAAGCTACATTGACCCGATTATCATCATGATTACCGTTCCCCTAGCGATCCTGGGTGCCATGGGGGCTATACTGTTGCGGGCGAATTTCCTACAAGTGGGTAGTCTCTTCCCGACGGTGAATAATAATATCTATGCTCAGGTGGCTTTGGTCATGTTAATCGGTTTAGCGGCAAAAAATGCGATTTTAATCGTGGAATTCGCTAACCAGTCCCGTACTTTGGGTTTAAGTATTCCCGATGCGGCGGCCCGGGCCTCGACGGAACGCTTAAGACCAATTCTGATGACGGCTATTTCCGGTTTAGTCGGTTTCTTGCCCTTGGTTATCGCTTCCGGCGCCGGAGCGATGAGTCGTTGGTCCCTGGGAACTGCAATCCTAGGCGGTTATCTGATTTCGACGGTGTTGAGTTTATTTCTTGTCCCAGTGTTGTATGTGCTGATTAAACAGTTCGAGGCCCGATTCCTCTCCTCGAAACCCCCGAAAAGTGGCGGTTCTGGCAATAGTAAAACTCCCTCTCTGGGTGGGGAAAGGAATACATCAGAAACCCCGATAGAAGAAGGGGCCATTTCCTCTTTGAAAATCTCTCCTCAGTCTGGGAATGACTAGGGTGTTAGATTTTGGGGTTTTGGGGTTTTGGGGTTTTGGGGTTTTAGGGTATTAGTTGAAATTCCCCCACCTCCCCACTTTCCCCCCGCAACGCGCACGAAGTGGTCTCCCCACTTTCCCCATCACCCCACTTCCCCATCACCCCACTTCCCCATCACCCCACCTCCCCACACCCCACACCCCACACCCCACACCCATCTCTGATAACTAATGACCCTAGAATCTACTGCTAACGAGGCGATCGCTCATAATTTAGAGCAATTCCTGCTAGTTTTGACCATTTCCTTGAGTGTCGCCACTTTATCGAGAACCGTTGCCTTCCTCCGCAAAATTCCCTACACCCTGCTGTTAGTTATTGTCGGTATGGGTTTAGCTTTTTTAGATTTGCGTCTAGTTAATCTTTCCCCGGAATTAATTCTGGAAATTTTTCTGCCTCCCCTCCTTTTTGAAGCCGCTTGGAATATTCCTTGGGCTAAATTAAAGGAATATTGGGTTACTATCGTCCTTTTTGCCGTTATCGGGGTAATTATCTCCGTTTTGGGAGTCGCCTATCCCCTACATATCTTTGCTAATTTACCCCTATCGATCGCGTTTCTGTTGGGGGCTGCCCTAGCTGCCACCGATCCCGTCTCTGTGATTGCCCTATTTAAAGAATTGGGGGCCAGTAAAAAACTGACGATCCTGATGGAAGGGGAAAGTCTCTTTAATGATGGGGTCGCTGTGGTCGCTTTCGTCCTCTTGGTGGGTATTCCCTTGGGAGTCGATACCTTTTCCGTCCCCGTGACGATCGCTCGTTTCTGCACCTTTGTGGGAATTGGCATCGGTGTCGGTTGCGTGATCGGTTTCGGCATTTCCTACCTTACCCAACGCTTTGATTTGCCTTTTGTGGAACAGTCTCTTACTCTAGTTTCTGCATACGGAACCTATCTCGTCACGGAAAAATTAGGCGGATCCGGTGTGATTGGGGTGGTAATTGTCGGGATTATTCTCGGTAATCTCGGTTCGCGCATTGGTATGAGTCCCCGCACGCGCTTGGTAGTTAGCGAATTTTGGGAATTTATCGCCTTTTTTGTCAATTCCATCATCTTTTTACTGATCGGCGATCAAACCCGTTTTGAGAGTCTTGGTAGTCACTTAACGGGGATTTTAATTGCGATCGCTGCTATGGTGGTTTCCCGTCTGTTCTCAATTTTTGGACTAGGGGGAATTAGTAACCTAATTACGGGCAATAGGATCAGTTTTAAGGAAAGAACGGTGTTATGGTGGGGAGGATTGCGCGGTTCGGTTTCGATCGCCCTAGCGTTAAGTGTTCCTACGTCTATCCCCTACCGTCAAGAAATTATTGACGTGGTTTTTGGGGTGGTTTTATTTACTTTATTGGTGCAAGGATTATCTATACAATGGCTGTTAAATGCCCTCAATCTTATCGGTGATCAACCGATTCGGAGCGAATATTCGGCCCTAATTGCTCGTCAAATTGCTTTAACTAGGGTGTCTAATTATCTGCAACAACCAGAACGTTTTCCCGATATCGATCCCGAATTTTATCGCGACAAAAAAACTCTGGTGGAAGGACAATTAAAGTCCTTGGGCGATCAGTTGCAAAAATTACTAGAGGAACACCCACAATTAAAAGATGTGGTGGCCGAACAATTTCAAGATACTTTACTCGATATAGAAGCTAATACCTACGCAGAATTAATTCGAGCCGGTCGTTTAAATGAAAATCTCGTTCCCCTTTTAGTGGAGGTAGAAGAAGAAAAAGAGATGGTTTAATGATCAAGTCATGGAAAATCAAAGAATTTTTGCTAAAAATTGCTGAGTTCGATCGGATTGGGGATGATTAAAAAATTCTGCTGGGGGGGCAATTTCCAAAATTAAACCCTGATCCATAAATACCACTCGATCGGCCACTTCTCGCGCGAATCCTACCTCGTGGGTGACACAAACCATGGTCATCCCGGATTTGGCTAAACTTTGCATCGTTTCCAAGACTTCTCGCACCATTTCCGGATCTAAAGCTGAGGTGGGTTCATCGAATAACATCACCTTCGGCTGCATGGCCAAAGCGCGAACAATTGCCACCCGCTGCTGTTGTCCTCCCGATAACTGAGGGGGATATTTAAGCGCTTGTTCGAGAATACCAACTTTTTCGAGGAGTTTTCTGGCTATTTCCTCCGCTTGCGCTTTTTTCCAACCGCGCACCCACATCGGTCCGAGGGTGACATTATCTAATACCGTCAGATGGGGAAAGAGGTTAAATTGTTGAAAAACCATCCCGACTTCCTGACGGATTGCCTCGATATTTTTGAGGTTGTGGGAAACAGTTATTCCGTCAATAATAATGCGGCCTTTTTGATAGGATTCTAACCCGTTAAAAGTGCGGATAAAGGTGGATTTTCCCGAACCAGACGGTCCCATAATCACGACAACTTCCTGTTTATTAACGGTGAGATTGACTCCCCGCAAAGCATGAAAGCGGTTATCGTACCATTTTTCCACAGCTTCGGCAATTATAATCGGTTCACTGTTGTGAGAGTCCATATTTTTGAGAGTTTATTGATTATCTGTATCGGGAAACCACTGTTTCTCAAGAATTTGTCTCAGAGAGTAGGGACAAATTATCGGTAAATTTTTTAATCCTGTCTTTTTTTCGGCAATTAAGCGGGCATTTTCATAGATATTCTCTAACTCTAGTTCTAGAAATTTGCTTAAATCGGTGGTGAGCTTATCTTCTAATTGTACTCGAAAAGTGATCATCTCTGCCGCCCAATGATTACTATTTCTTTCTCTTTGTGTTGTCCAAAATTGATAGAGTAGCAGCTGGATTATTATTTGCAAACTTAAACTTTTAACAGCAGTTTTTTCGCTCCGTCCTAAAGTTGCCAACTCCTCGATCAAATGTTCGTAATCTAACTGATCTAACTGACGATTTTTTAATAACTCGATCGTCTCGCTTAACCAGCGATCATACTCCCGTTCATAAAGCTGTTCTAAAGCAAGCATTGTCTTTGATCAAATGGGGACATTATTAAAAATAACCCGTTCCTAGAAATGATAGCATAAAAGATGCGGTTGATTAGTGTAAATATTTTTTATTTAGTTTTAAACGGAGATATTTCCGCATAATTAACTGATTTTATCGAATTTATTCATATTTACACCGAATAAACACCTGAATTGATTGAGGCAATAATCCTGACTGTACCCGAAGAAGTTGGGTTCTTCGGTTTTTGTTTGGCGATTTTTGTCAATTATTTTTGATCTAGAGCGAACTAATCAATTAAGTCTCTTGCCAGATAAGGATTTAGTCGATTTATGCCCCCCTATCGAAC
This sequence comes from Microcystis sp. M_OC_Ca_00000000_C217Col, assembly GCF_007095585.1. Classification (NCBI taxonomy): domain Bacteria; kingdom Bacillati; phylum Cyanobacteriota; class Cyanophyceae; order Chroococcales; family Microcystaceae; genus Microcystis; species Microcystis sp. M_OC_Ca_00000000_C217Col. The sequence goes on along the minus strand of NZ_SFBV01000035.1, from coordinate 7,562 downwards.
CATACTAAGTAACGAAGAACCAGAAGTTGATTAAATTAAAACTTCAATACATTTGAGGAGATAACTTAGTTTTTTGTCACCCTTTTCAGCTAAACTAAGTTTATGACTAAAAGCCTAGAAAACATTACCATTCACCAGTTTAGAGGACTGCGAGAGCTTGAGCTAAAGAATCTCGGACAGATTAACCTGCTTGTGGGAATTAATAATTCGGGAAAAACCAGCGTTCTCGAAGCGTTATCTATTTACTGTCATCCCTTAGATCTAAAAGTTTGGCTAAATACTGCTAGACAAAGAGAACAAGAGTACAGAGTTTCTCGGACTCCTTATCTAGATTCCCTACAGTGGTTATTTACCCACGATGCAATGATTGAGCAAGAAAAACTTAATCACGGGGTTATATCAATCACAGGAAATGGCTCCTTTAAAGTTCAGAAAATTGAGGCAATTTATGAAGAACTCGAAGGAATTATTTTAATTGACAATCCCGAAGACAAGCTTCATCCTAATGAGATAATTAGCGAAGAAAACGAAGATTTAATCGATAATAATGAAGATTTATGGGAAACAAGAAAAGGTATAAATTTATCGATAACAGTATTTCTGGCTCAAGAACAATTAATAAGTTTAATTAATTATCCCCAAAATCCCCTGAAAGAAAACTATCAACTTTGGGAAAATAGCCCTCTCTCTAGACTATCGGGAAAAAAAGAACCTAGCTTACTAACTTCTCTGGTTAGTCCCGCTTCTCATCGTTCTGATATTGGTCAATTTCGGTTACTTTCAGAAGTGAGATTTGCCAATTTTAAAACAGATGTTATCGATTTACTACGTCAAATGGACAGTAATATTTCTGATTTAGAAATTCTCTTACCTCCTCATTCTTTATCTTCCAGATTTAACATTTATATTCAACACGAAAAATTGGGACTTGTACCCGTTAGTACCTTTGGTGACGGGGTGCGTCGCTTACTTCATATTGCCCTCAAACTTGCCAGTGTTAAAGGTGGAATTTTATTCATTGATGAATTAGAATCAGCTATTCATACAGAGGCACTGCAAAGTTCTTTTAATTGGTTAGTTAAATGGTGTCAAAAAATGAATGTACAACTGTTTGCTACTACCCACAGTCTAGAAGCTGTTGATGCTCTGTTAGAAGTTACTGAACGAGAATCAGATTTGGTGCTTTATCGTCTCGAACCAAAGGAAAATTATACTAGAGTAGTTAGACATGATTGGACTCGATTAAAAAGCTTACGAGAAGACTTAGGACAGGAGGTTCGTTGGTGAGTCGAGAACATATATTGATTGGAGTGGAAGGTAATCATGATCAAGCTTTTCTGGTGAAAGTTATGTGTAAACTTCTGGGGTTTTCTAAATGTGAAGAACTCTCAAATCTAGAACCAATTTGGAAAAAATTTATTCCGAAATATCCTCCTCTTAAAACTGGAAAACTTTACATCAGACTCGATATGCCATCTATTCTTTATACTGAGACTTTATCCGTGGCAATTTATGCCGGGGGTGGCAGTGAATTAATTAAAAATTTAACCAATAAACTTGCCGATATGGATTATAACAATGAATTATCAGCTTTTGCCGTTATTGCCGATGCGGATAAAGATAACCCGGCAGAAGTTGCTCGTAAATATCATCAGGGTTTTCGGGAATATTTTCCCGACTTTCCCAGGGTAGTAGCTGCCACGGGAACTATTCAAGAAAATAAACCAAGAGTCGGATTATACATACTGCCTAATAATGTTGATCAAGGTGTCTTAGATACCCTACTTTGTGATTGTGGAAAAATCGCCTATTCTGAATATATGAAGAGGGCAAAAGCATATATTCAACAGTTTTCTGAGGAGGAAATTAGTCAAATTGGCTGGAAACCTTTTGATAAAGAAAAAGCCACTATTGCCGCAGTTGCTAGTATTCTTAAACCTGGAAAAACCAACACCGCAACTATTTCTGATGATCGGTGGATTAGCGAGCAAACTTTAATGCAAATACCATCACTAGAAAATCTCTTAACTTTTCTAAAACAACTCCTCAAAATGGAGTCAATATAATTATATTGATCTGCTGAAAACTTGGAGAGTTACCAACTAGGAAGTTACGGTTAACAAGTGGTCATGAAAAGGAGACAGGATATCCGAGCATTATAATAAAAGTTTTCTCTCAAGTTAAGGTCAAAAAATTCTAGCTGGGAGTTATCGAAGTGTGATCAAGCTTGACACAGTCAAATTAAGGTGTTACCATATTGGGCATGATTTGTGCAGATGTTAAAATTTTTGTTGTGCGGTAGTCTATGAATTTAACAAATTTACCAATGTCTCTTGATGAGGTGCCTTTACCTAGTTCTTTGCCGCCAGTTATTTTAATAGTTTTTACTCGTCCCGATCTACTCAAGGAAGTTTTAAAGGGTTTAACCCAACAGACTCTATTTCCTCATCAGATCATTGCCTATGTGGATGGAGCAAGAAATGAACTTGATCTACCCCTGATTGATCAAACAATTGCTTTACTGCAAGAGTTCTCTAGTAAAATTCCAGTAGATATAAGGTTAAGACCACAAAATTTGGGCTGTGATCAAAATGTCATTTTGTCCTTGACAGAAGTACTATCCACTTATGAATCTGTTGTTTACTTGGAAGATGATAACTTTCCCAATCCATATTTTTATGATAGTATGTGCCGTCTATTAGAGGCATACCGTGAACATAAAAAAATCTTTTCGATTAGCGGATATGCAGCCTTTCCAGAACAAGCATATCATTTGATCGAAGAGGATTTTGCTCTCTCTCATAGAGTTTTTTCTTGGGGATTCGGTATCTGGGCCGATCGCTGGAATGATATCGCTCTCATCAATCAGCCAAAACAATATAATCCTTTTGGAAAATTCTATAATATACCCGCCACCGTGCAAACAAAAATGACTATAATAAACCAGTTCTGGCTAGAGAGAAATGAGCAAACTGACTGGGTTATTACTCTTACTCTTGCATCTTTGTATCAAAATCGGGTTCATCTCATTCCCAAAACTTCTTTGATCTATAATATTGGTTTTGGACACCCAGAATCTAAAACCTATAAAGGGAAAGAAGCATCATGGGTAAACTCTGCCTATAGTTCCTCATTCCGCCCCAATAGCTTACCTACCAGTCTTGAGTTAATTGACCTATTAAAAAATGAGATTAGTGGGGTAGAATTAGCGCATTACCTGTATCGAAAGGGTATTTATATTAATTTAGAAGCACTATTTTGCTACCTAAAAAAATATCGTGACCTTCAAAGTCGCCTAGAATTTGTGAAGCTATTTATAGCTCACTCCCCCCTTAGTTTCAAAAGAACTCGCCGTCGTCTAGGTTTATAGTTTAGTAGATACTTAATAGAAAATATGAATAGCTCTAGAAAATTTCTGATTTGTAAAGGTTCCTCTGGCATGGGAAACCGAATTCTGGCCGCCTGTGGTGCAATAATCTATAGTGAAATTAGTAATCGCCAGTTAGTTATTGATTGGCGGGATAATACTTATTGTCATGACGATATCAACTCCTTCCCTCTATTTTTTAACTGTCCAAAGACCGTTTCAGTAGAATCTATACCTGATACCAAGTCTGTCTATCCTGAGATATGGATTGATAAGTTAGATCAATCTTTTGGTGGACTAAGAAAAGATTTAAGGATTTCGGATCAATCTATGTCGGTTGAATTATCTAGAACAAATTATGAGAGTGAGATTCTGGTTTTCTGTGCCTATACTCATAAAATCAACCAGATGAGACAACTTTTTCATGGGAAGTTCGACTACTTGGCAAAAATGGATGATCGTACTATTATCAAACAGGTATTAAACTCTCATCTAAGCTTGAAACCTGAAATTGTTCAGTCTATCGAAGATTTCCGATCATCTTACTTTGGAGTGAATACCCTAGGCGTTCATGTCAGATACACAGACATGAAGATTCCTTTAGATAAGCTAATTACTAATACTAAAAAAATCAACAAAAACAATAAATTTAACAGCATTTTCTTGGCTACAGATTCTCAAGAAGTTGTTGAAAAATTTCAACAGGAGTTCCCAAATATTATCACCACACCAAAATGGTTTCCACCATCGGGAGAAAGAATGCACCAGAACTGGGATCAATGTCCTGATCGCGTTCAAAATGGCATAGAAGCATTAATGGATATGTATTTGTTAGCCAGTTGTAATGATTTGATTTTTTCTTCACAGTCCTCCTTTGGTTTAGTGGCATCAATCCTAAGTAAAGCGAGGAAACAACATCTCCACGATGTGAATTCTTCTTCATTCATTGAAAAAGTAAAAGCGAAAATTAGAGGTATTGCCAAATAGTTTGTACGAGCAATTAACCCGAACCCACCTTAATGATGTCTATGCCATGGCAAACCTGGGAAGTTACCAACTCATGCTTAATTCTCTCAATCGCATTTTCTCGCCTTTAGTATCTAGCGTTTTGCTTACCATAATTATCTCCAGTTGTCAAGGTACAAAAATATTAACTTCGGCAAATAATTCCCAGACCAATCAATGGCAAAAAGTGACCGTAATCGAGGGTTTAGAGCATCCTTGGGCTATGGTTTGGCTACCTAACGGGGAAATCCTCATCACAGAGCGCCCCGGTCGTTTAAGAGTGGTTAGAGAGGGTAAGTTAGACCCAAAAGCCATCGCTGGAGTTCCCGAAGTTTTTGCCGTCGGACAAGGAGGACTGCTCGATGTGGCAATTCATCCCCAATTTGCCCAAAATCGCTGGATTTATCTAACTTATGCTCACGGAGACCGGGAGGCTAATCGTACCCGCGTCGCTCGTGCGGTTTATGATGGTACAAGTTTGCGAGATGTGCGGGTTATTTTTGAAGTTTCCCAAGCAAAAACTGGCTCTCAACACTTCGGTTCGCGGTTATTATGGCTACCGGATGGCACTTTATTGGTAGCGATTGGGGACGGGGGTAATCCTCCCCTACAATTAGCGGGAGATTTAATTAGAAAACAGTCCCAAAATCTGCAAAGTCATTTAGGTAAAATTATCCGCATCAATGACGATGGTTCTCTCCCTAAAGATAATCCTTTCGCCGGTTCTAAAATTTGGAGTTATGGCCATCGGAATATTCAAGGAATCAGCTTCGAGCCGATGACTAGAAGAGTCTGGGCAACAGAACACGGAGCGAAAGGAGGGGATGAATTAAATTTAATTGAAAAGGGCAAAAATTACGGTTGGCCACTGGTTTCTTCCAGTCAAGAGTACGGCACTAATAACCCAGTTTCCGGCGAAAGATATCGCCCCGGTCTGATCGATCCGAAAACAATTTGGACACCAGCGATCGCTCCTTCGGGATTGGTCTTTTATACTGGTAATCGCTTTCCTAATTGGCAGGGAAATTTATTCGCCGGTGGTTTAGTTTCCAGGGATATTCGCCGTCTGGAAATGGATAAATCGGGTGAAATTATCAATCAAGAAGCGATTCCCATCGGTCAGAGGGTGCGGGATGTGCGTCAAAGTCCCGACGGATTTTTATACCTGCTCACCGATGAAGGTAACGGTCAATTAATTCGCCTTGAACCGCCATCTAATTTGTAAAAGTTCACAGAAATTATTATGGAAACCTTGAAGATTTTTTAGCGACTTCTAGTATAGTTATGTTTGTACGGGAGTAAGCACTCGATTTATGAAGAAAATTTTACAGTTAGTGGGACTAGGTTGCATATTGCCTATGTTCCTCGCCAGCGCAGGTTTAGCGGAAACAGTGGTGGAAAAAGTGGCTCGCACGGGATTTTTGACCGTAGGAACCCGTTTTGATGCGATTCCCTACTCCTACGTCAATGAGAAGGGGGAATTAGTCGGCTATTCTATGGATGTGTTGGAACGAATTAGAAAACGACTGGAAACTCGTCTCGGTCGTCCCGTCACCCTGCAAATGGTGGAAGCTAACCAACCCGGAGAGAAAATTAATCTCATTCGTAGCGGGGACATCGATATCGCTTGTAGTACGGCTTTTACTTGGGAAAGGGCGAAAGTGGTCGATTTTTCCATCAGTTACAGCATTTCTGGGATTAGGATTTTAGCCAAAAAAGGAAGCAATCTCTCCACTCCTCAATCCCTAATCGGTAAACGCATCGCCTTGGTTCCCAGTTCTGCGGCCGTGGATGTGATTAAATTAGTACAACCGCAAGCGACGATTGTTACTACCTACAGCACCGTAGAAGAAGCGATCGAAGCTTTAAAAACCGGTAAAATCGACGCAATAGCGGGGGATAGCATTTCTTTAGCGGGAACAATTCTCAGAGATAACCCTAAAATCTACGAAATCGTCCCCGAAGAAGCTCTAGCTAATTTTGGGATTGCTTGCATGGTTCCCGAAAATAACTCTACTTTTTTGGATGATGTCAACTATGCCATTGTTAAAATGATGCAGGATTACATCACCAATGATACGGCTACCGTTAGTCAAATCGATCGCTGGTTCGGTAGTCAAGGCATGGTTCCCATCCCCCCAGAATTATTAAAGGGGTTTTTTGCCTTCAAAGTTATCGAACACGCCCAAATTAATCCCCAAGAAGCCAAATAGGAGCATAAATTCAGGTGAATATCAGCAATAAAACTGGTTTAGTCGGCTTTCTTCTCGCTTTATCTGCTTTCGGTCTGACTAGCACCGCTCAGGCCGCCTCGGACGAGGCTAACCCCATTGAAGCGCGTTTAAGTCGTCTGTCCAGCGCTGTACGCGAACGAGTTAACCAACTGCCGGAAGATACTGCCGATCCTAGTTTACAAGCTTTAGGCTGGGGAGATGGTCGCGGTCGCGGTTGGGTGAATAGTCGTGCCGGCGGTTGGGGAGATGGTCGCGGTGGTAGTTTCGTTAATGCGCGGCCCTGGCGCAATGGTTGGTCTGACGGTGGCGGTTTCTTTAATTCCCGACCGCGCTGGGGTAATGGTGGCAGTTTCTTAAATCGTTGGTAAGGTAAGGTTGGGTGAGGCGATAAACTTTATCCTCGTCCCAACCCCGGTTTTACGATGAAATCTAGGGTGATTATTTTGAGGCAGAAAGACTCCATCAAGACGAAAAGAAAATTGTTTGACTTCCACTGAGTCAAAGCGGTAGTTATTGGCTTCGCTGATAGGGAGTTGAATTAATTCAAAGAAGATAGAGGGGAAAGATTGAAAGAGTTGATAAAAAATCGTGTCAGTTTTCATGCTTTTATTTTACAAGGCGATCGCATTTTTTTATGTCCCGTTTTGTATAGCTCTAACCTGTTCAACCTCTAACTCTAACGCGGATGCGACTTGCTCAACACTTAACCCTAAGGCTAACAAACGAGGGACCGCCTCTAATGCTTTGTTTAGTCTGCCTTCCTGACGACCTTCCTGACGACCTTCCTGACGACCTTCCTGACGCGCTTCCTCGCGCACATCTTGAAAATACTGAGTCTGTTTTAATTCATCTAAACTAAACATAGTTTCTATCTCCCGACGATTGAGAAGCGGTAACTTATAAACGAGAATCGTCTCTATTAATTGTAAGAGTTCTTGCGGTTTTTGGTCGGGGGT
>NZ_SFBV01000349.1:0-6527 GCF_007095585.1 Microcystis sp. M_OC_Ca_00000000_C217Col | reverse complement strand
TAAAACCTTTAACTTACAGTCAAACTCTCGCCTTCTCCAGTTTGCTTCCCTCAATTTTGATGCTTCTATCTGGGAAATTATCATGGCAATAGGAGCAGGTGCAACCCTTTATTTAGACAGCAAAGATGCTTTAATGCCCGGGTTGCCATTAATGGGAATATTAAAAGATTATGGTATCACCCATATTATTTTACCCCCCTCAGCCTTAGCGGCTTTGCCCCTAGAAGAAATCCCCGAGTTACAAACTATTATTGTGGGGGGAGAAGCTTGTTCAGAAGAATTGAGCAAACAATGGGCTACGGGTAGAAATTTCTTTAATGCTTATGGACCGACAGAAACCAGCGTTTGTGCCACGGTAGAAAAATGGACAGATGAAACCCTGAAAGTAACTATTGGTCGCCCCATTGCTAACACCCAAGTTTATATCTTAGACTCCCATTTACAACCTGTCCCGATTGGTGTAGTCGGAGAATTACATATTGGTGGTATGGGATTAGCCAAAGGTTATCTCAATCGTCCCGAATTAACCCAAGAAAAATTTATTCCTAATCCTTTTGAGAAGGATGAAGTGATCCCCCCAACCCCCCTTAATAAGGGGGGCAATGAGCCGTCAAAATTATATAAAACGGGAGACTTAGCCCGTTATTTACCCGATGGTAAAATCGAATATTTAGGACGGATTGACAATCAGGTAAAACTGCGTGGCTTCCGCATTGAATTGGGAGAAATTGAAACCGTTCTTAGTCAGCACAGTGCGGTAAAAACGGCTGTTGTGATTGCCCAAGAAGATGAGACAAATCAGAAACGTTTAGTCGCCTATATTATTCCCCAAATAGAGATTATTTCCGCCCCAAAAGAGGAAAATTCGCTTAATGTTACTGAACTGCGGCAATTCCTGAAAGCCAAGTTACCAGAGTATATGATTCCTAGTGCCTTTGTCATTTTGGAATCCCTACCCTTAACGCCCAATGGTAAGATCGATCATCGTGCTTTACCGGCTCCCGAATTCCAAAGCCAAGAGCAGTATATTGCGCCGCGTAACCCCATTGAAGAGATATTATCCTCGATTTGGGCAAAAGTATTAAAAGTTGCACAGGTGGGGATTCACGACAACTTCTTTGAGTTAGGCGGACATTCATTATTAGCAACGCAACTAATTTCGCGCATCCGTGAGGCTTTTCAGGTAGAAATGCCCTTACGCGAGTTATTTGTTGCACCGACAATAGCCGAATTGTCCCAAGAAATAAAACGGCTTTCCGAAGGAGAACAACTAACTGAACTGCCGATTTTACCCAGGGACAAAACAGCAGAATTACCCCTATCTTTTGCTCAGACTCGTCTCTGGTTTTTGGCTGAATTTGAGTCGAATAGTTCTTTCTATAATATCCCCCTAGCCTTGCGTTTAGAGGGAAACCTGAACTCAGAAATCTTAATCCAGAGTTTAGAACAAATTTGTGATCGCCATGAAGCTTTACGCACCAACTTTATTACCGTTGATGGTATCCCTACCCAGGTTATACAAGCACGAACCTGGACAGTTACGGTTGTGGATTTACAGCATTTATCTGGTAGTGAAAAAGCAATTTCCTCCCAAGAGTTAGCAAAAAATCAAGCGATTCAACCCTTTGACTTAGCTGGTGAACCCTTAATCAGAATCACTTTAGTGGTGTTATCTGAAACGGAACATCTCTTATTAGTCTGTATGCACCACATTGTCAGTGATGGCTGGTCAATGGGGGTATTTATTCAGGAACTAACCGCCCTCTATAATGCTTATATTCAGGGTTTATCTTCGCCTCTCAATCCCCTATCTATCCAGTATGGAGATTTTACCCTTTGGCAAAGACAATGGCTACAGGGAGAGGTATTGCAACAGCAACTAGACTACTGGCAAAAACAGTTAGCAGACGCACCGGCCCTTCTATCTTTACCAACAGATAGACCTCGACCCAATCAACAAAGTTTTGCTGGGGGACATTTACCCTTTAGCCTTTCTTGGGAATTAACCGAAAAACTGACCCAATTAACCCAGGAACAGGGTGTCACCTTATTTATGACCCTGTTAACAGCTTATGCTGTCTTACTTTACCGTTATACAGAACAGGAAGACATCTTAATTGGTACTCCCATTGCTAACCGTAATCGCAGGGAAATTGAAGGGTTAATCGGCTTTTTTGTCAATACTTTGGTTTTGCGAATTGACTTGTCAGGTAAACCCAATTTTAATCAGTTATTAGGTCGAGTACGAGAAATGGCAATGGATGCCTATGCTCATCAAGATTTGCCCTTTGAAATGTTGGTAGGGGCCCTACAACCTGAACGAGATTTAAGTCACGCGCCTTTATTTCAAGTGGATTTTCTGCTGCAAAATAGTCCCCCATCTCCCTTAGAACTAATAGACTTAACCGCCACTCCCCTCACCACAGAAAATGACACCGCCAAATTTGATCTAACCCTGGCGATGGAGAATACCGGTGCAGAATTAAAAGGGGTATGGGAATATAATACCGATTTATTTGATCGCAGCACCATTGAGCGATTAACAGGAAATTTCATCACCCTACTAGAAGCATTGGTTGTTAACCCGCAGCAGCCAATTTTCCAACTACCATTATTAACCGAATTCGAGGCAAAAGAATTATTACTAGACTGGAATGCTACCGAAAAAGCATATCCTTTCCATCAGTGTATTCATCATTTATTTGAAGAACAAGCATCACGAACACCGGCTGCAGTAGCAGTGGTATTTGAAGGTCAAGAATTAACCTATCAAGAATTAAATATTCAGGCGAATCAATTAGCCCATTATTTACAATCTTTGGGGGTAAATTCAGAAGTTTTAGTCGGCATTTATCTAGAGCGGTCACTGTTAGTTATTGTCGGATTATTAGCAGTTCTCAAAGCTGGGGGAGCCTATATACCTTTAGACCCAGATTATCCTCAGCAACGGTTGACTTATATGGCAGAAGATGCCCAAATTTCTCTACTGCTAACTCAAGAAAGTTTACTCGATTCTTTGCCAGTAGAAGATGTGGGGGTAATTGTCTTAGATAAATTAGCTGAAAAATTGACAGTTCAAAGTCCAGAAAATCCCCTCAGTGAAGTGGTTCCAGAAAATCTACTATGCCTATTATATACATCTGGTTCCACAGGTAAACCTAAAGGAGTGATGTTAACTCACGCAGCTTTAGTTAATCATAGTTGGGGCATTAGTGAAGTATTCGGTTTAACAGAATCTGATCGCGTTTTACAGTTTGCTTCCTTTGGCTTTGATGTCGCTGCTGAAGAAATTTTTCCCACCTGGTTAAAAGGTGGCACAGTGGTTTTAAGACCGGGGCAAATGTTCGCAACTTTGACTGATTTTGCCGATTTTATCGAACAAGAAAGCCTCACCGTTTTAAATATTACCCCCGCCTATTGGCATGAATGGGCAATCGCCGTTTCCCAATCATTAGCTACTGTACCATCAAGTCTGCGAGTTGTCGCCGTGGGAGGGGATGCAGTGTTACCAGAAACCGTCAATATTTGGCGACAAATGGTCGGGAAACGGGTTGAATGTATTAACGTCTATGGCCCCACAGAAGCGTCTGTCACCGCCATAGTTCATGACTTGCTAGATTATCAGTCAGAAAAAATCAATTCAGTGCTGATTGGTCGTCCTATTGCTAATACCAAAGCATATATCTTGGATCAAAATCTGCAACCTGTACCCATTGGAGTTAAGGGAGAATTGCATTTATGCGGTGTTCGTTTAGCGCGGGGTTATCTGAATCGTCCCGAATTAACTGCTGAAAAATTTATTGACAATCCCTTTGCTCATTCACCGTTCAATCGTTTGTATAAAACGGGAGATTTAGCGCGTTATTTACCCGATGGTAATATTGAATGTTTTGGCCGGATTGACAATCAGGTTAAAATTCGCGGATTCCGTATTGAGTTAGGAGAAATTGAAGCGGTACTTAACCAAAATATTGATGTACAAACATCTTGTGTGATTATTCGGGAAGATACTCCGGGGGATAAATATTTAGTCGCCTACATAGTAGCTCATTATGAACGGATACCGATGATTAGTGAACTGCGTCAGTTTCTGTCCAGTAAATTGCCTTTGTATATGGTTCCTCAAGCTTTTGTTTTTCTGGAATCTTTACCCCTTACTACTAATCGTAAGGTAGATCGTCGCGCTTTACCCGCACCAGATAAAATAGGGAATCGCCGGGATCAATATGTAGCACCACGCAATGGAATTGAAGAGATGTTGGTGCAAATTTGGACAGAAATACTCAAAGTAGAGCAAGTGGGAATTTATGATAATTTCTTTGAAATTGGCGGCCATTCTCTCCTCGCAACTCAATTAGTTTCTCGGATTCGGAGTTTATTTAAAATAGAACTACCTTTGCGGAGTTTATTTGGTGCAGCTACGGTAGCCGAATTAGCGCATCTTATTGGACAATTACAGCAGCAAAATCTCACTCTAACAGTACCCCCGATTTTACCGAGAACTAAGGATACAGAACTACCTCTATCTTTTGCTCAACAGCGTTTATGGTTTTTAGATCAATTGCAACCAAATAGCGCTTTATACAATATACCGATGGTGTTGCATTTCCGAGGCAACCTCAATCAAAAGGCCTTAGAACAAAGTTTACGAGAAATCTGTAATCGCCATGAAGTATTACGGACTAATTTTGTCACGATTGATGGACAACCGACTCAGATTATTCAAACAACAAGGGAGACAATATCGGTCGTTGATTTACAAGATTTACCCATCCATGAACAAGAAGAAAAAACACAGCAATTAAAGCAAAAACAAGCCACTCAACCCTTTAATTTAGCCAAAGAATCCTTAATCAGAATCACTTTAGTGGTGCTATCGGAGACGGAACATCTCTTATTAGTGTGTATGCACCACATTATTAGTGATGGTTGGTCAATCGAAGTATTTATTCACGAATTGACCAGCTTATATAATGCTTACACTCAAAATCATCCCGCAAATTTAGCTCCTTTACCGATTCAGTATGCAGATTTTGCACTCTGGCAAAAACAATGGTTGCAAGGGGATGTCCTGCAAAGTCAATTAAATTACTGGCAAAATCAACTAACAGCTGCACCCCCTTTATTATCTCTTCCCACAGACCACCCTCGACCTGCGGTGCAAAGCTTTGTCGGTACTCAGCAAGAATTTTCCCTTTCCCCCAAACTTAGCCAAGCTTTGAATGAATTGAGTCGCCAACAAGGGGTGACATTATTTATGACGCTGTTGGCTGCTTTTGATGCTTTATTGTATCGTTATACAGGGTCAAGTGATATTTTGGTAGGAACTCCCATTGCTAACCGTAATCGCGGCGAAATTGAGGGTTTAATCGGCTTCTTTGTTAATACTTTAGTGATGCGGACGGATGTATCAGATAATCCGAGTTTTAGTCATTTATTAACCCGAGTTCGGGAAGTGACAATGGATGCTTACGCGCATCAAGACTTACCCTTTGAAATGTTAGTCGAAGCGTTGCAACCGGAACGGGATTTGAGCCATACTCCCCTATTTCAAGTCGCTTTTGTCCTGCAAAATACACCTAAGTCTGAGATTGCAATGACGGGATTAACGGTGACAGATTTGCCACCAGAAAATACTACAGCTAAGTTTGATTTAACCTTAGCTATGGTTAACACCGATGATGGCTTAAAAGGTGTCTGGGAATATAATACTGATTTGTTTGAAAGTAGCACTATTGAGCGATTATCAGGGCATTTTCTCAACTTATTAGGGGGAATTGCGGCCAATCCTCAAGCGCGGATTTCCCAATTACCCTTACTGACAGAAAGTGAGACTAATCAGTTATTAATTGAGTGGAACAATACTCAAGTTGACTATCCTGAGTATAAGTGTATTCATCAGTTATTTGAGGAACAGGTAAAACGCACACCCGACGCGGTAGCGGTGGTCTGTTCCCAGCAACAATTAACCTACAATGAGTTAAATTGTCGTGCTAATCAACTAGCCCATTATTTGCGGAAATTAGGCGTAAAAGCTGATACTTTAGTCGGTATTTCCCTTGAGCGTTCCTTAGACATGATTGTGGGATTATTGGGGATATTAAAAGCGGGTGGTGCATATCTACCTCTCGACCCAGATTATCCCAGTGAACGGCTACAATTTGCCATCGCTGATGCTCAACTGTCATTATTGCTAACTCAAGAGGGATTAATCGATAAACTACCCGAACATCAAGCGCGGCTAATCTTGTTAGACAGATTCACAGAAGAAATTAACCAAAACAGCCAAGATAACCTAACAGGAGTAGTAACAGCCAATAATTTAGCTAATCTCATTTATACCTCTGGTTCTACCGGAAAACCTAAAGGGGTAATGGTGGAACATCGGGGACTATTTAACCTAGCTCAAGCGCAAATTAAAACCTTTAACTTACAGTCAAACTCTCGCCTTCTCCAGTTTGCTTCCCTCAATTTTGATGCTTCTATCTGGGAAATTATCATGGCAATAGGAGCAGGTGCAACCCTTT
>NZ_SFBV01000348.1:0-31535 GCF_007095585.1 Microcystis sp. M_OC_Ca_00000000_C217Col | reverse complement strand
ATTAACCTGTTTGTGCCTTAAGTCCTTCCCTGTATGGATTTCAGCTACTTTTGAGCGTAGGCGCTCTCATCGAATTTTATTTTAAGTTAATTATTTGCATAACAATTCCCGAAGAGCCGATAAAATTAAGATTAGAGCTTAGGAGCGAGGAAAAACCTAACCAGAAGAATTCTTAGGTGAATCCTAATTGAGATGGGAGTCTTTGGGAATAACATCCAAACCGAGGAGAACCTTTTGAGTATTGGACATATCGCCGATAATTCTTTGTAGGGGTGGGGGAAGTTGTTTGACTAAAGTAGGAGTTACGAGAATTTTATCCTGTTCCGCTAATTGCGGCTGTTCGAGAACATCAATTATTTCTACCGTATAAAGACCGGATAACTCCTCGCGACAGATACGAAAAATATTGGCGATCGCCCTCTGGGATTTACTTGAATCGCCCATAATGTAGAGTTTGAGAAGATATTGACTCATGATTGCGTGTTATTGAACAGTTTAATGTTGCTGAGACCGATATAGTATTTACGATAGAAAGAGACGAGATAACCCATCAATTCCAAGACCATGAGACGACCTTCGCTAACGTAGGCCTGCGCTTTGGCCAGGGTGACATCCTGATTTTTTTGGCGTAGGGTGGTGGTATGAATATCCACCACATCGCGAGGACTAGCTTTTAAGAATCCTAGCTTATCGGCCAAGCTTCGCAGTCGTTCCGATAGATTATGTTCGACTTTGTATGCTTGTTCTTCTAAAGCTAAATCTAATAACTCTCCGTAATTTTCGACTAATTCTTGAAAAATATCGGGGATACTCTGCCTGATTGCCTCAGAACCGAACATTTTCGCCGTGATGCTAGTTTGTCCTCCCTTGATTAACTGTTCCAGTTCGCGAAATTCATCTTCCTGTTGTTGATGTTTAAGATTGAGGATATATTGCTGACGCTCGATCGCCACACGAATTTGATAGACTAAAAGACTACTATCGATATTATTTAACTGAATATAACCGTCAGCACCTAGTTGAAAGGCTTTAACGACTAATTTCTCATCATTGCTAGTAGTTTGAACCACTATCGGTATATCAGAGGCTAATTCTCTGGTTTTGACTAGAATATTTAAACCGGGGGGGACAGAGATTTCCAAGCTTAAGAGGATGATATCAAATTTCTCCCCTGCCAGTTTTTCGGCAGTTTCCTCTAGATCCTGAGCTTGGGTGAGGGTAAAAGTCAACCCCCCGGCCAAGGAACATTGGGGGGCCTTTAACAGCAATCTCTGGATTAATTTAACAGTTGTCGGCTCATCCTCTATCAATAAAATCCTACAGAGATCCCTAGTCATTGTGAATTGATCGCTAAAATTATCTTTTTTTTCCCTACTTTCATAGTACGCCCATCTTTGGGAAACGCAAGGACAAAATCACCATCTAGCACCCGCTATCTCGAAGTCTTATATAGACTAAGCTGAAATCACAGGCACTCAAAGCGGTTAACCTACGAGCAAAAAGACTATTGTGAAGCATCACTTAAAAATTGACGATCAAGTTTACTGCCATTGAGCGTGAATGCGTGGATGGAGTAAACGCTCGACTGGTTGACCGTTTTTTAAATGTTCCTCGACAATCTGATTGACATCCTCTGGTTTAACACGACAGTACCAAGTTTCTTCAGGAATAATCCTCACCGTGGGGCTAGTGCTACACTGTCCTTGACAACCACTGGTCATAACGATGACATCTTCTGGGAGAGCTGCCGTTTGCCAAGCTAAAAGAAGCTCGGACGCACCCTGTACCAAACAGGAAGAATGCTGACAGACCATCACAAATCGCTTTTGGGGATAAGACATATTACCTAAAAAGTTGCAAAATTAGATAGTTCCCTGGGTATATTCTTGGGAGAGGCTTTGGGGAAGCATAGTTTTATTTTGCCCCGAATCCCCGATACTGGCAACACAAAAAAAAGGGGCTGAAAATTAACCATCAATCTTTAAAATAGAGTTCAGAGAAAAATTTAGTCAATCAAGAGAGTAAAAGTGGCATTCGCTAGTCATTGGGTCATGTTAGGTTTATTACTGGGTTTTGCCGTCGCCCATAGCGGATTAGCCAGTTTACGAATGCGGGGAGAAGCTATCATCGGTGCGCGACTGTATCGGGTATTATTTGCCCTTGTGAGTATCCCTCTAGCCGTGATTTTAGTAGTTTATTTCTTCAATCATCGTTATGATGGTTTGCTTCTCTGGCAAGTACAGGGAGTAACCGGAGTTAAAACCCTAGTTTGGGTACTTTCGGCCATTTCTTTTTTCTTTCTCTATCCTGCCACCTTTAACCTGCTGGAGATCGCCGCTATCCAAAAACCCCAGGTTCATCTCTACGAAACCGGCATCCTGCGCGTTACCCGTCATCCCCAGATGGTAGGACAGGTGATCTGGTGTATTGCTCACACCCTCTGGTTAGGGACAAGCTTTACCCTATTAACTTCCCTGGGTTTAATTGCTCATCATCTTTTTGCCGTTTGGCATGGCGATCGCCGCTTAGAAGACCGTTACGGAGAGGCATTTTTAAAGATCAAAGAACGCACCTCGGTGGTCCCCTTTTTAGCGATTATCGATGGTCGGCAAAGCCTAAAATGGCAAGAATTCCTTCGTCCTGCCTATCTAGGAGTAACAGGGTTTATTCTACTCCTCTGGTGGGGGCATCCTTGGCTAATGCAAGCAACAAGTAAAATTTATTGGTGATTTTGCTCCCAACCCCTTTCTTATTGATCCCGACTGGTGTAAGATGGTTTCTATATCAAAATTAAGTTTTCATAAAATCGGTTTAGACATGATGCTATCTGTCAACGAAAAGAGCTTCCCTAAGCTAGTTTTAGAGTCTTCTCGTCCGGTCCTCGTGTATTTTTGGGCTCCTTGGTGTGGTTTGTGTCGTTTAATCCAACCCACCCTCTTTTCTTGGCAAAATGACTGTCAAGATGCGATTCAATTAGTCGGTGTCAATGCCGATGATAATTTTAAATTGGCTAATAGTTTTCGTCTGCGTAGTCTGCCTACTTTAATTCTCTTCGATCAAGGTGTTCCGGTTCACCGTCTGGAGGAAATTCACAGTCGCGAGGAATTACAACAAACCCTGCGACTAATAGTCAAAAATCAAATCCTGCGTTCAGCTTAAGTAGCTGGTTATAATTAAATTGAAGATATATTTTGGGTTCGATCCCCCCTGCCCCCCTTGATAAGGGGGGTGCCGATCCCCCCTGCCCCCCTTGATAAGGGGGGTGCCGATAGGCGGGGGGATCCCCCTTAATAAGGGGGGCATCTGATAATTTTTAACGCCTACCTACTTAGATAATCCCAATTGCTCAAACTCCCATAGTTCCCCCAGTTCCAAAAATTAGGAGGCTTAAAAAAATGCCGATTGGTGTAGCTGAATTTGTTGAAAATCAGGAAAATCGCTGTCCTGTGGTACTACTACTAGATACCTCTGGTTCAATGGAAGGGGAACCGATTAAGGCTCTCAATGATGGTATCAAAACCTTTCAGGAGGACGTGATGCGGGATATCCAAGCGACGTTGAGCGTAGAAACCGCCATTGTTACCTTTGGTAAGGGAGGGGTTAAAACCGTGCAAGATTTTGTCGGGATTGACCAATTTACGCCACCGACTTTAACCGCAGGAGACTTAACTCCCATGGGAAAAGCGATTGAATTGGCCTTAGATTTAATCGAAGATCGTAAAGCGATTTATAGAAATAATGGTATCCAATATTATCGCCCCTGGATATTTTTAATTACTGATGGTGCGCCTACGGATCAATGGAATCTGGCAGCGCAACGGGTAAAACAAGCTGAAGCCGAAAATCGAGTTTTATTTTTTTCTGTAGGTGTTCAGGGTGCTGATATGGAGAAGCTCAAACAGATTTCTAATAATCCCCCTGTGTTACTCAATGGTTTAGATTTTCGGGATTTATTTCAGTGGTTAAGTAACTCAATGAAACGAGTTTCTGGTGGTAAAATTGGAGAGGCGATCGCTTTACCACCAGTGAATTGGGGACAAATTACCACCTAGAGGACAGTTAATTATGTGGAGAACATTATGTCAGTCAGTGGTCGGTAGTTTTCATGTGCAAACAGGATTACCCTGTCAAGATTACGGTGCTTATAAATTATTGGGTCAGGATGTTTTGATTGGAGCCGTGGCTGATGGGGCTGGTAGTGCCAAATATTCGGATTTAGGGGCGAAAATAACAGTTAAAGCATCACTGCAATTTTTAGAGGAAAATCTCAAAAAAACAGCATTAGCTGCCACTGGAACTGAAGCGGAATTAAAGGAAATATTCCGGCAACTGTTGGCTTATGTTCAGCAAATTCTCCAAGAAGAAGCCGAAAAAGAACAGTTAGACATTAATGATCTGGCGACAACTTTACTGGTTGTTTTGGTTACTTCAAAACGATTAGCGGCTATGCAGATAGGAGATGGTTTTATTGTGTTCAAACCTCTGGGGGGAAATTATCAATTATTGTTTCAGCCTGACAAGGGGGAATACATCAATGAAACCACTTTTGTTACTTCTAGTAATGCTTTGGAGGATATGCAAATAAAAGTTTTAACCGAGCCAGTTGCCTTTATTTGTGTGGCGACAGATGGAGTGGAAAAGGTATCGATCGATTATAAAAATTGGCAGCCTTTTCCGCCTTTTTTTCAGCCATTAGAGGAATATTTACAACAGACAGAAACGCCATTGCAGGAGGACCTCAAAGAATTTTTAAAGCGGGAGGATTTAAATAAGTTAACAACCGATGATAAAACCTTACTCCTAGCTTTTTGTTTAAGAAACTGAGGGGTTTAAGAAACCGGGTTTGTTTGACAAACCCGGTTTCTGGCTCTGGTTCAACCCAACCTAAGATAAGACTATGGACTAAGTAAATCATGAAAATTGACGAATTACTCAAAAACAAACGAGAAAAAATTATTGCTATTGCGGCTAAACACGGCGCAAATAACGTGCGAATTTTTGGTTCTGTTGCACGGGGAGAAGCTGACGAAAAAAGCGATATTGATTTATTAATTGATTATTGTAGCGAACGTCGGAGTCCCTGGTTTCCCTTGCCGTTAATCCGAGAACTTGAAGCCTTGTTAGGCTGCAAAGTTGATATTGTTACCGAACAGGGACTTAAAGATAGAATCAGAGAGCGGGTACTTAAAGAAGCAATACCACTATGAGAGATGATAGCGAACGCTTGCGGGATATTTTAGAAGCAATTGAGCGTTTAGAAAAGTATGCTCGACAGGGAAAAACCCTGTTTGAACAACAAGAATTAATTCAAACTTGGATTGTCTATCATTTACAAATTATTGGTGAAGCAGCTAGAGCAACTTCTCAAGAATTTAAAGCAAGATATCCCGAAGTTCCTTGGCGAGATGCCAGCGATCTAAGAAACTTAACTATTCATGAATATTTTCGTATCAATCTAGAGATTATTTGGGATATTGTTAAAAATGACATTCCTCCTCTAAAAGGACAAATCGAAGCTATTTTACAGGAATTGATTTGACGAAACCCAACTCAATTATTAAAAAATGTTGGGTTTCACTATCGTTCAACCCAACCTACGATGGGACTAAGGCACTACCTTGGAAGCTAATATTAACGAATCTACCTCAAACAATGAAGTACGAATGGGATCAAGACAAGAGCGACGCTAACTTAGAGAAGCACGGACTGAGTTTTGAGGATGCACCGCTAGTTTTTGGTGGTAAATGTGTTACCTTCGAGGATAGCCGTTTCGTTTATGGTGAGATAAGATATATTACGCTTGGCAAATTGAAAGGTCGAGTTGTCTTAATCGTCCATACCCCTCGCTCTAATAAAACTCGTATAATCTCAATGAGAAAGGCAAACAATCGTGAGCAAAAAATCTATCAAAAGCGACTTGAAGAGAATTGATGCGATGACGGATGAGAATATCGATTATTCTGATATTCCGCCATTAGGTGATGAATTCTTTACCCAAGAAACAGTATCTTTTTCGACATCAAAGCAGCAATTAACCATCCAACTAGATCAAGATATATTAGAATGGTTAAAAGCTCAAGGGAAAGGATATGAGACACAAATTAACTACATCTTGCGGGAAGTGATGGAACAGCAGCAGCAGTAAAAAACAATGAACCTGATTTGATTACATCTACCCCAAACAATCGTGAGCAAAAAATCTATCAAAAGTAATCTGTAGGTTGGGTTGAGGAACGAAACCCAACTTAATTATTAAAAAATGTTGGGTTTCACTATCGTTCAACCCAACCTACGATGGGACTGAACAGCATAAATACTCGGAGATTTTTTGATGTCTTTAACTTATCGCTGTCAACTACAAAATCGTCTGATTACCCTGACGCAAGAATTGGCCAACAGTGGCGAAGCGAAAGTATGGCACACTAACTTTAATGGGTACTTAGCGAAAATCTACCACAATCCCCATAATGAAAGTATCTGTAGGTTGGGTTGAGGAACGAAACCCAACTCAATTATTAAAAAATGTTGGGTTTCACTATTGTTCAACCCAACTACGATGGGACTGAACAGCATAAATACTCGGAGATTTTTTGATGTCTTTAACTTATCGCTGTCAATTACAGAATCGCTCGATTACACTGACGCAAGAAATGGCCGACAGTGGCGAAGCGAAAGTATGGCACACTAACTTTAATGGGTACTTAGCGAAAATCTACCACAATCCCCATAATGAAAGGGTTGATAAATTACAGTTAATGGTGAGAAATCGTCCCAGTGATCCTAATGCTCATCTTAACCATATTTCCTTCGCTTGGCCCTATTCTATCTTGGAAGATAAACAGGGAAAAGTCGTTGGGTTTTTAATGCCAGAAGTGGTGGGTTCAGAAACGTTATTAAAGCTTTGTACGCCCATAATGAGAAGAAAATACAAGTTAGAAACTAATTGGTATTTTCTTCATGTAGTAGCGCGGAATATAGCCGCTATTATCGAAGCAATTCACGCTAAAGGTTATGTTTTGGGAGACATCAAGCTAGAAAATATCTTAGTGAATAATCGGGCGTTGCCTACAATTATTGATACAGATTCATTTCAAGTATCAGATCCCTATAGCGGTAAAATATATCGGTGTTTAGTTGGCTCAGAAGGATTTACACCGGCGGAATTAATCGGAGTTAATATAGCAGATGTAGATCAAACAGAAGTGCATGATCGCTTTCGATTAGGAGTTGTTATTTATTATCTATTATTTGGCGGGCCGCCGTTTCGGGGATTGTGGCAAGGAGGAGGGGATTCCCTGGAACAGTCGGAACTAATTCGACGGGGACTATGGCCTTTTTCTGGGGATAAATTGCTTGTACCTAGTAATACTACCATACCATTAAATATTTTACATCCCGACTTACACGCCTTATTTTTGCGCTGTTTCAATGAGGGACATAAATTCCCCCACAGACGACCGACGGCTAAGGAATGGTGCGATACTTTGGAAGCTGCATTAAATGAGGTTATACGCTGTGGCAAAGTTGATAATCATTACTACAACCGCAGTTACGGAAAGTGTTATTGGTGTGAGCGATTTAGTGATTTAAATCTTGATATTTTTGCAAGCAAAAGTATCGCTACTGTGACATCTACACCGTCACCTAAAGTAGCGCCACCACCTCCCCCAATATCGATTAAATCATCTCCTTCACCTATACCTCCTCAAAGATGGTCGCGTCGTAAAGTTTTAATAACTTTCGGGTTATTTACAGTAGGGACAGTCGCTAGTAATATTTTCGCTCAGTTGTTTCGTCAGAATCCTACTCCTTCTCCTTCACCTCGTCCTTCAAGTTCTGCATCTATCAGGTTTACAAAGCCAACTCCATTTACAGAAAACCTACCCAAGGGAATAACACTGGAGATGGTAGGCTTACCAGCAGGTAAATTTCTCATGGGGTCTCCTGACAGTGCTATCTATGCTTCGGATGAGGAAAAGCCTCAACACCAAGTTAAAGTCAACAGTTTTGCGATCGGCAAATATCCAGTGACTCAGGCACAATATGAAGCGGTAATGGGAACAAATCCCTCTCGGTTTAAAAATAATCCGCAAAATCCGGTAGAAGATGTTAGTTGGAACGATGCCCAAGCTTTTTGTCAGAAATTGAGTCAAATAACCGGCAAAACCTATCGCCTACCGACGGAAGCGGAATGGGAATATGCCTGTCGTGCGGGGACTACTACTCCCTATTATTTCGGTGATGCGGGGACAACCACTCCCTATTATTTCGGTGATGATGCTAATCAGTTAGGAGATTACGCTTGGTATTTCGACAATTCTCAGGGGACAACTCATCCTGTGGGTCAGAAAAAGCCCAATGCTTGGGGACTCTATGACATGAGTGGCAATGTTTGGGAGTGGTGCGAGGACAATTGGCACTATAGCTATATCGGAGCGCCAAGGGATGGCAGTGCTTGGCTGACAAATGATAATGATGATAAAATAGTGCGGGGCGGTTCTTGGTACAACATATCGATTGTCTGCCGTTCCGCTTTCCGCAACTCCAGCGGCCGCAGCGTCTTCTTCATCAACAGCAGCTGCGGTTTTCGGGTGGTGTGCGGTGCTGGGAGGACTCTGTAACCCTTTTTCCCTTTTTACCCTTTTTTACCCTTTTTTACTTTTTCTCTTTTTCTCTTTTTCCCGCCGCTAGGCGGGTCGATTTTTTTGAAAAAATTGAGGTAGTGTTAAATTTTGTTAAGGACAATAAAAAATGAAACAGTTATCGGTTGTTAAAAAGCCGTGGGTTGGGTTGAGGAAGGAAACCCAACCCAATGATTTAAAAATGTTGGGTTTCACTATCGTTTGGCCTAACCTACGATCAGACTACGGACGAAAAAGTGAGCGCCGATCTCCTAGGGTGTGTTAATGTTGGTGTAGCCTACCAGCCGACTTTACATGGCGGGTTACTGTAACCTTAAGGATCTCAAGTGTTTTGTCAAGGATAATTTGGGGGATTTTGCTCACCAATGAAACAAGCTATTACAGCGAAGGTTGTTAAAATAACCACCAACAAGGCCGAAAAAATCTTGTTAAATTCTGGTTTTAACAAAAAACAAGCTCAAGTTATCTTAAGCAAAGTTACTAATTTTTGTCAACATTGGAAAATTCTTGAAATGTCTTTATTTGGTTCAGTATTAAGGGAAGACTTTCGAGTTGATAGTGATATTGATGTTCTTTATAAGTTTGCTCCCAATCATGGCTGGGATTTGTTTGATATTGTTCAGATGAAAGAAGAATTAGAGGAGATATTCGGACGCAAAGTTGACTTGGTTAATCAAGAGGGACTGAAAAACCCCTATCGTCGTTACGAAATTTTAAAAACTCATCAGCTAATTTATCGTCATGAACAGTCGTGAGGCCGGATATCTTTGGGATATGGTCGAAGCTATTACTAATATCCAAGAATTTATTCAAGATATTTCTGTGGAAGAATATTCCAAGAGTCTTTTGTTACAAAGTGCTGTGGAAAGACAATTAGAAATTTTAGGAGAAGCATCCCGTAGAATTCCTGAGACTTTTCAACAAAAACACACCAAAATTGATTGGAGGGGAATTATTGGACTCAGAAATATTATTAGCCATCAGTACGATCAGGTTCAACCAGAAATTGTCTGGAATATTATTACAGTAAGACTTTCTCCTTTGCTAGAACAATTGCAGTCTCTATTGCCACCATTGCCCCAATGATAATAATTTAAAAAATTAAGTTAATGGCAGATTATGACTGCTATCCTCTCTGGAGAATCGATCAAATAGGTGAGATAGATTTCTCGGAATTACCCTTTAGCAGTGAACAGTAAACAATTATCACTTAGAATGAAGTATAAAGGTTACGAAGCAGTAGTTTTTTTTGATGACGAGGCGGGTATCTTTTACGGTGAGGTGGCCAACGTCCGAGATGTTATCACTTTTCAGGGAGAGAGTGTAGCGGAATTGCAGCAGGCTTTTGCTGATTCAGTGGAAGATTACCTAGCTTTTTGTGCCGAGCGCGGGGAAAAGCCAGAAAAACCTTTTTCTGATAGTTTTCTGTCATAGCTAGACCCGAAATTACACCAACAAATTTAGCAATAAGTAGGCTGGTTTGAGGAACGAAACCCAACCCAATTATTTAAAAGTGTTGGGTTTCACTATCGTTCAACCCAACCTAAGCTCTTTATTCTCTGAGATAAAATAAAGGTTGAATGATGCAATTCATCTGCCTAAAAACGTGCCATCACCTAAACTGCCTGATTCTGCTCAATCAGCCGTAGGTTAGGTTGTAGGTTGGGCGTGGTGGCGTGGTGCGTGGTAGATGGGAAATTGATGGGTAGGGGCGAAGCATTCGGATAAAAAATCTAGGATTTCAGCGATAGGTTATGCCCAAATGCTTCGCCCTTACAGTGATTTTCTGCAATTTGAGGAATAACTGTTGCAGAAGGCGTTTCCAAATTCATTGTCTTAATTATGATTGAGGAAAAGGGAGAATAATATAGCGAATAACTGTTCCTATTAAAGCTGTTCCCAAGATGCCGATTAACGTCCAAATCTGGGCTTTCTGAGAGCCTTTTAATTCTTTTGTATCTTCTTTTACTCCTTCAATATCTTTTTCTAAACTATCGACTTTTTCCTCTAATCTCGCCTGTACTATTTTAATATCCATAACATCTTTTTGCAGATTATCTAACTTCTGATTAATTGAACCTAAAATTTCCTTGAGGTCTTGTTCAATACTAACTGACATCTAATGATTCTCCTAATAATGATAGTTATCAGTATTATTGTCTATCTTATCTTAAGTGTTTGCCCAACCGAAGCGCCTCATTTTCCCTTGCTGCCTTCCCTCATTGTTGCCCTCCCCCTCCCATTATCTCCACTAATTTATGAGCCGATAATTCCTGATTAAGCCAATCCTTTCTCAGCCAACCATTGAGGATTATATAAACGAGATTGATAACGGGCCCCACCATCACACAGAACAGTAACAATAGTGTGGCCCGGTCCCATTTGTTTAGCTAAAGCCACCGCAGCAGCCACATTAATACCCACAGAACCCCCCATAAATAAACCATCTTTTTGTAATAGTTGATAAACAACTTTAATGGCAGTGGGATCATCAATTTGAATGGCATCATCTATGGGTGCGCCTTCCATATTAGCCGTAATACGACTATTACCAATCCCTTCGGTAATTGAACTACCTTCCAGGGTAATTGTCCCAGTTTTCACATAACTATATAAACCGCTACCCATCGGATCCGCCACCACACAACGCACCTGCGGATTTTGGTCTTTTAAAAACATCGCCACCCCCGCGTATGTTCCCCCGGTTCCCGTGGCAGCCACCCAAGCATCAATTTTACCGTCGGTTTGTTCCCAGATTTCCCGGCCGGTGGTTTCGTAGTGAGCGCGACGATTAGCCAGATTATCGAATTGATTGGCCCAGATAGCATTTTCCATCTCACTAGCCAATCTCCCCGATAATTTAACGTAATTATTGGCATCTCGGTAGGGAACGGCGGGAACAGTACGCACTTCCGCGCCAAGGGTTCTCAATAGGTCGATTTTCTCTTGGGATTGGGTATCGGGAATGATAATCAGGCATTTATAACCCTTAGCATTGCAGATATGGGCCAAACCGATGCCAGTATTGCCGGCGGTTCCTTCGACAACGGTTCCCCCCGGTTGGAGAGTACCGGCTTTTTCCGCTTCTTGGATAATATATAAAGCGGCCCGATCCTTGACCGAACCACCGGGGTTAAGAAATTCGGCCTTACCGAGAATCTCGCAGCCAGTTTCCTCGCTAAAACTATTGAGACGAATTAGGGGAGTATTACCCACCGCATCGACGAAACCATTTTTAATATCCATAATCTGTTATTTTTCGTGCTGTTCCTAGGCTGAGACGATTTTTTGTACCAAGGGATGACGTACCACATCGGCCCGCGATAGGTAAGAAAAAGCGATCCCTTCTACTGATTTTAGGATTTTTTGAGCGGCAATTAACCCCGATTCCTGTGGTTGCGGTAAATCGGTTTGGGTGACATCTCCGGTTACTACCATGCGTGAACCGAATCCCAAGGGAGTTAAGACCATCAATGCGATCGCACTTTCTCCACTGGGGAATTGAATTGTTGGCCAATTTCTACCACTTTAGCAAAATTGTTGTCTTTGCTGGAAATATTGATTAAATTGGAAGTTTTTTAGCTGTGATTAGTTACCTAACCTACTATGGTGGTGGCATTCTGTAAGGAGTCCCACCGTGACTAACAATTCCCTCGATCCTTTGAATATTGGCAATACGATTAATACTGCCTTCCGTCTTTATCGTGATCGCTTCCCAACTTATGTATTCTTTGCTGTCCGCGCCTGTTTGTGGTCGCTTCTTCCCTTAGTTTTGCAATTAATTCTCAGTCAATTACTTTATCAAACAATTACCCCCGAAGAAGGCAGCGATATCGGTTTACGTTTATTTCTTTTCCCGATACAAATTTTCTCGGCCGCTAAGTATCTTTTCAATAATGCGGTTATCTCACGATTAGCTTTTCAAGACATCATTTATCAGCCAGAAACTGCCGGACAAGCGGAAAAAAAAGTTAAGCCGAAAATGTGGCGCTTGTGGTGGATGCAGGTTTTGATCGGTTTGTTGGGAGCGGCAATAATCTTGCCGATAACGCTGTCTCTGGTGCTAGTCAGTTTTATCCCCATCCTTGGTGTATTGCTTATTTTACTGGCTTCTTTCTGTCTTGCTTTTTTCTTCCTTTGGTTATCTGCTCGCATTTGCATTGCCGAATTGCCCTTAGTAATTGAAGATAATTTAGGCAGTTGGCAAGCAATCAAGAGAGGTTGGCATTTAACTAAAAACTCGGCTTGGAGAATTGTAGGAGTGATATTTATTGCCAGTTTATTAATTATTCCAGTTTATCTTCTGTCACGGGCTTTGGCTTCAATTCCCTTTTGGTTCAATTCTTCGGAGGACTGGCAAACGCTCGCAGAAAATCCTCTTTTTTTCCAACAAATGGCGATGTTTTCCTATGGTCTGATTACTGTTTTTGTACTTCTGAGTACTTTATTAGTTCCTTTTTGGCAATCTCTCAAAAGTGTGATCTATAATCATCTTTTAGACCAGAAAAAAAATGATGGGGGAGAATACTAATAACTGAACGGCTGTTGATGTAAGCTAAGACGCATTTAAACCGCTTATTCTTAGATTAGTTGAACTTCCCCCAATCCCTTTACTATTGCCTCTTGTCTCGTCTCAACAAGCAATTTATACCCCACAGAAAAAGGGTTTCTCCGAGAAACCCTTTTTCTACTCATGATAATTCTCTCAATCCTTTTATAGTACACATATAGTACATCCGCTCAAAAAAATCGAAAAAGGGTAAAAAGGGTAAAAAGAGAAAAAGGGTTACAAAGTCCTCCCAGCACCGCACACCACCCGAAAACCGAAGACGTAGTTGACGTTGCCGCGGCGGTCGCTGACGTAGCGGTAAGCGGAACGGCAGATATTCGGATTGTAGTACCAAGAACCGCCCCGCAGAGCTTTATATGCCTGATTTTGCTGATTTTTGCTCTTTTTTATCTCCTCATAGTTTTCGCGCCAATCATCTTGACACCACTCCCAGACATTTCCGTGCATATCATATAAACCAAAGTCGTTGGCGTAGAATTGCCCAACAGGGGTGGTTTTTTGGAGATTGCCATTATAGTTGGCTAAATCTGGGGTAAGAATTTCCCCAAAGTGATAGGGGGGGTAGGTTTCTCCTTTGTCGAGATTTAAGGGTTTGGTTTGCGCTCGACAAGCGTACTCCCACTCAGCTTCCGTTGGTAGCCTATATTTTCTTTTACTTAATTTAGATAGCCTTTGGCAAAATTCTACGGCATCTAACCAAGATACATTTTCAACGGGGTTTGTGCTGCCTTTAAACTCCGATGGCTCTGGTTCTAAATCTTGCTCTACTTTTAAATCTTCTCTTTGGGCAATATATAACCATTGAGCTTGGGTAATGGGATAAATACCCATCAAGAAGTTTTTCAGGGTGACGTTGTGTTGGGGCTTTTCACTTGTATTACCACTTTCTTGTTCTGAAGAACCCATTGTAAAGGTTCCCGATGGTATTTTGACTAATTCTATTTCTAGGTCATCGGTGAGTTTTTCTCTATAGATTAAAAGACGTTTTTGGGTCTTTTGGATGATTATTGTAGGCATAAGTAAGTGATTATAATTAAATTGAAGATAGATTTTAGGTTTGATCCCCCCTGCCCCCCTTGATAAGGGGGGTGACGATAGGTGGGGGTATCTGAAAGTTTTTAATACCTACCGGCTCTCTTGGATTTGGTGAGTAAAATGTATTCTAAGATACAGTCCTGCTGGCGAGCGAGTGAAAGGAACCACAAAGACACAAAGGACACAAAGGAAAGATCGATCCGATGTAAGTTAAACTTATCACACAGAACCTAGAAGAGCCATGTATCGGCAATGACGTTAGGCATTAGCCAGATCCTCGATTAATTCTGTTTCCTTGAGTCGGAAGGTATCAACTCCATAGTCTGCAAGTTTAGAAAGAAAAACAACTCGCGGAATACCTGCTAAGTTGGCAGCAGTGCCAGAGGAAAGTTTTCCCAATTCATAAAGTTTAATGGCAGCAAGCAGAGAAATTTCCTGTCCTAGTTGTTCTGGGGTGAGATGTAAAGCGAGAGCAGTTTCATCGGGTAGGGAAAGAGTGATTTGGTACATGATGAATCCTAGGATTTTTCTTAATTAAAGGGCAGATCCCCCCGCCTATCGGCACCCCCCTTAATAAGGGGGGCAGGGGCAGGGGGGATCAAACCCCCCTTATCAAGGGGGGCAGGGGGGATCAAACCCCCCTTATCAAGGGGGGATCAAGGGGGGATCAAACCCCCCTTATCAAGGGGGGATCAAGGGGGGATCAAGGGGGGATCAAACCCCCCTTATCAAGGGGGGATCAAGGGGGGATCAAAACCCCCTTATCAAGGGGGGATTAAGGAGGGATCAAACCCCCCTTATCAAGGGGGGATTAAGGGGGGATCAAGGGGGGATCAAGGGGGGCAGGGGGGATCAAAACCCGTCTTCAATTTAATTATAACCAGCTACTGATCAGCCAACCTCATATAGTACATTTGTTCAAAAAAATCGAAAAAGAGAAAAAGGGTAAAAAGGAAAAAAAGAGAAAAAGGGTTACAAAGTCCTCCCAGCACCGCACACCACCCGAAAACCGAGGCTGTAGAGGCTGCCGCGGCGGAAGCTGTAGTAGCGGTAAGCAGAACGGCAGAAATTCGGATAGTAGTACCAAGAACCGCCCCGCAGAGCTTTATTTGCCTGATTTTGCTGTTTTTTGCTCTTTTCTAGCCGAGGACTACCATCATTAGGTGCGCCTTGATAATTTTCCCGGAAGTCATCCTGACACCACTCCCAGACATTGCCGTGCATATCATACAAACCAAAACCATTGGGGGGAAATTGCCCCACGGGGGTGGTTTGCTGGCGATATTCTCCTGCTAGTTCCTTAGCAAAGCCTTTCCTAGCATCGTAGTTAGCTAAATTTGAGGTGAGGGTTGCTCCGAAGTGGAAGGGGGTGGTGGTTCCAGCACGACAAGCATACTCCCATTCCGCCTCACTGGGCAGCCGATACTGTTTCTTGGTCATTTTAGAGAGCCTTTGGCAAAATTCTACGGCATCTAACCAAGATACCCTTTCAACGGGGTTTGTGCTGCCTTTAAACCGCGATGGCTCTGGTTTTAAATCTCGCTCTACTTTTAAATCTTCCCTTTCGGCAATATATAACCATTGAGCTTGGGTAATCGGAGTTTGACTTAGGTAAAACGGAGCGATTTTTACTAAATGTCTGGGGGATTCTCGTTGGAACCAATTCGCCCCGTATTGTTCCACTATCCGCGCTATTTCCTCCGCTTCGGTTCCCATCCAAAACTCCCCCGAAGGAATATAGAGCATTTTTAAGCTGGGGGGATTTTCTTCAAAGTAGAAGGCTCTCACGGGTTCTTTGGCGGTAATTTGTCCCCTCTCATCCACAAAAACGGTTTCAGACTTAAACAGGGTTAGGTTAAATTTCTGGGTGATGATTTCTTCTTCTGTGTTATCCAAGACTTCCCTAAACTGGACTGGCATTGTCTCGGCGGTTATTTCTTCGCTTGCCAAAATTTTAAGCTGCTCAGGGGTTAAACGAAGACGCTGATACAGTTCGCCATCTTCTACGCTGAAATCCTTAAGTCTATGCTTGAGCAGTTGAAACAATATTTCCTCTCCTCCCGTAAGCTCTTTTACCTTAGCTATGGTTACGGTTTTATATTTCCTCAGCCACTTTTCCTCAACCGGTGGGGGTGGAGGTGAGTCAACCATAGATTGCAGCTTTTGGCTAATTTCTTGGTACTTTGCTTCCCCTAGCTTTTGGAAAACCTTAGCAGATACCTTGGCAAAGGCGCGAACTAGATTAGCTGCTTCTTTGCCGAGGAGAACTTGGGGATTGGTAAGAATAAGACCAAAAAAGGTGGTGGTACTCAGGTTAAGTTTTTGGGCGATGTATTCCGAGAGGACAAAAATTACCTCTAAGGCGCGGCTATTCCCTAGTTCAGTGAGCAGAAGCTCTCTGTCCTCATCATCAAATTCAAAATCTAGGCTGTTGGGGGGAGTATGAAAGTTAAATTTACCTCCTTTGTCCCACTTCACTGGTTCCCCTCCTAGATAGACTTTGAGAAAACCGCTAAGGATGACTTCTGCTATGTTTAGGGGGTTAGAGGCGCTTAAAAGTTTGCTTTGAATAAGACGGATGATGGGAAGATTTACCGGGGCTGCGGCTAATTTTTTCAGTAATTCCCAAGCTAGAGGTGAGGCGGTACTAGCGAATAGTTCTAGAGCTTGCTTCCTAGACATCTCCGGAGAAATAGTTGCGGGTATTTCTCTGTTTTGGGGGGATTTTTCTAGTAGTACCCCCGCACAGGTGGCGTTGCTGTCACCACTGACAACGAGCGCCCAAGCTTTTAAGGATGAAGGGGTTAGGGAGATGGTGGGTAGGGGAAAGTAGGTTTTTTGGATTGTTTCTCTGAGAATATGTTGATTTTCCTCTTCCTTCTCAATTTGTAGCAGCAGGGGGATAGAGGTAAATCTCCAGTTTTGTGAAGGTTTTCGGGGGATTTGGTTGACTAGGGAGACGAACCAACCTCGACTAAGGGCGGTTCTTTCCCACATTGCTTCCGGGAAGGGAGAAAGCAGGGTGACGATTTGGTGTTTTCCCCAGTCCTGAAGAGCTTGGTTATAGCGTCCTTGATACCAGTCTGGGGAAGTACAATCACTGTAGAAGAGGATAAGTCTTTCGCCACGAGGATGGATGAGATCTTTTGGGTGAATTGAGCAAGTATCGTTAGAGTAGGTACGGATGGCTAAATTTTGCCTGTCTTCGTCCCATCCTATGCGGTAGAGTTTGACATCCCGAAAGGCCCCGATTTGTTCTAGCCAATCGCGGATTTCCCCGGCCATTTCTTTCCAAAAGACCATGGAGGCCCATTCTTCAATCAGTAAAACTACCTCTAGGGAACGGACTTTTTTGGCTTGGTAAACGGGTATTAGGGCTAAACTGCCATCTTTCTTGCCGATGCTATATTCGGCCGATTTCTGTACGGTGCTGTTTAGGTTTATTTGTCTTTGGGTGGCTGAGTCTATCTTTTGGATGAGGGGACGCACTGCCCGCCCTAATTTTAGGGTTTCTCGCCAGAATTTGGCATCGGGGATGCTAATGGGTAGGGTATCTGCGCCTATCTTCTCAGGCTGTTTTTGTGCTTCTGTCTCCCGTATTAAGGGAACTTCATCGGATGGGGCTGCTGGCTCTTGGGTTTCGTTTTTACTCTCCCGGGGGGGGTTTTTAGCGGGAGGGGTTTCTTCCTTTTCTTCCCTAGGCTCTGTAGGGGTTTGGGGTTTTCCTTCCTCTTCTTGGGTGAGAACATACCACCATAAACTATCAGCTATCTGGTAACTGTCTAGGTCCCATCCCCTGCCCTTGACAAAGGTGATAAATTTATCAATCAGTTCTGGTGTGGGAAGGGTTTGGGTCATGTATTGCCTGTGTCGGTGAGATAGGTAAATAGTAGGTCGATAAGGGACTTTAATTCTGCACCCGTGGGTTTATCTTGGCCCATGCTCATAAAGACGGCGTTTAAAAGCTGGTCTGTTGCTAGTTGCCCTTTTTCTCGTTTTTTAACATATTCTGCGATCGCTGCTTCTATTTTTCTACTTTCGGGACTGGCTTCTTTATAATCAAAATGGCTTTTTACTATCTTTTTTAGTTCCTCTGGGGTGGGGTCGGGAATTTCTAAGAGCAGACATCTACGTTTAAAGGGTAGGGGAAAATCCCTCTCGCCGTTGCTCGTCATAATCACTATGGGGAACTGTTGGCAGCTTACCTTACCTTGGGGGATGGATTCCCATTCACCGTCATGGGTTTGTACTGGTATTGGTTCGTTTTCGGTATCTTTAGCGAGTCGGGAAAGTTCGGTGATTTCAAATCTTCCCTCTTCAAAAAGGTTTAAGAGGTCGTTGGGTAAGTCGATGTCACTTTTATCTATCTCATCGATAAGCAGTACCCGGGGATAATTTCTCGGACAGAGGGCTGTCCCCAAGGGACCCAAGCGGATATACTGCCCTATGTCTTTTTTTTCTTCTAATTGGTAATCTTGCAAACGTGCGATCGCGTCGTAGTAGTATAATCCCTCTTGTAGGGTGGTGCGGGTATTAATTGGCCAGACTAATACTTCTCCTAAGTCTAATTCGTAGGCGATTGCGTAGGCTAGGGAGGTTTTCCCTGTACCCGGTTTCCCTGTGACTAAAATAGGCCGGCGTAGGTGAATGGCTGCGTTTACGGTTTCGATGGTTTTAGGGTTAACTATGAGTTGTTTTCCCCGCTCCTCGGATTTGTTGGTGGCGAAGCTTCGCCAGGGTGGGATTTTTGGCCAGGGAATCTCATCCCTTGAGCGTTTTTGATGATTGCCTTGAAAGATTTTCCATGAACTCATAGTTAGTTAACCTAGGTGCTGAGATGTTAAGTAGTGGAAGGGGGGCATCCGATTAGGGTCTTCTAGAAGTAATGATAAATGATGCCCGAAATAGTCAGATTGGGATTCCTGTTTTTCAGGTGGATTTCTGGCCTTATGTATTAGTTTTGGCAGTTCGGTGATGGGTTGATTGCTAACTAGGGCATTAATTTCATCTTTGTGAGTTGGCGATAAATTATAACGGCGTGACCAAAGGGCTAAAGGTATGCCTTCTGATGCTATTTCTATAAGCATTTCTTCATGACTTTGTTGACAATCACAAAGATTAATCCATAGGGTTAAATTTTCTTGTCGGCGGCAGTGATGTTTACAGTCATTATCTTGTATGTCTTCTACGATTATTGCTTCATTTTGTAATTTCTCCCATTTTTTTATCCATTTTTTGTATGGGTCAGAAGTTTTGTCTATACAAGACCTTGCTGAAAGACGACTATTAACAAAGTAATTTTCTTTTAGTTTAGTATTTGGTTTAAATTCACTTTTATACTCCCAAGATTCAAAATCACTAGATAATAGCTTTTCATCGGCGAAGAACTCAACGGACGTTATTTCTTCACTCCGTTCTCGACAGTCATTAATAATATGGGTTAAAGTATGGTTATGATCATACAGGGGTATATGCTTAATATCTTTGTTTTGAATGTTGTTAGGATTTAATCGCCAAAACCAAGCTCGTATTAGATGTTTTTCGATATTTTCAATAGTCGTAATATTCTTATACCGAATGTTTTTGCTACTGTCCACCTTTATAATTAAATAGGCTTCTAACCCTTCCTTCGGTAATTCAATCCGCTCCAATTGTGTGCTTGTTAATTGCTCATAATCAAGGTCACTAATATTTGTCTGCATTTTTAAATCATTGACCGTTTGCTCAAAAATTAATTGAATTAATGGATCATCAAGGCGTTGATCATAAGCTACGTTATGTAGTAAGCTAAACAAAAAACTTTCTTCATAATCTTTAATCTTCTCAATCAATTCCTTAAGGTTACTATTTTGTATTTTAGGATCATCAGATAAATAGGATTTGATTATAGCAGCAGTCATCGGTCTTTTTATCTTTAATTCATTATTTAACTTTTCAAAGATTTTAATCTTATCATTATTCTCTACGTTAATCTTATTAATAATTTGCGATTTATTTTTTAAGTTAATATATTCTGTAATCAGTGGCACGAATTGGTTTTTCTGTATTTTTTCTCTATTTTCTCCTGTTACATGATTAAAGGCGTTGGTGATTTTCCCAAAAAAATTTGACATTTCTCTTCTCAAATGTCCTTCAGTGCAATTACAATTAGCTGAAGCTAAAATTTCTGAATACTTTAATCTTTCATAACATCCTTTAATACCTTTTAATTCTAATTCACTTAGAGTTAGGTTCTGTTTTCCCTCGCGCAACAATTCTAGGACATTATCCACAAACTCTTCCTTAGTCATAATTTAGACAGTTGTAGTGATAAGTAACTCAAAGCTAATCCTATCACACACAGGACTCCCAAGCAAGAGCTAATAAGTCTGTCTAGGCGTTAAAAATTGTCAGATGCCCCCCTTAATAAGGGGGGATTAAAGGGGGGACTAAGGGGGGATCGGCACCCCCCTTATCAAGGGGGGCAGGGGGGATCGAACCTAAAATCCATTTTTAATTTAATTATAACCAGCTACTTAAGTCTGTCTAGGCACTAGCAACGGTTTGTAACAAAAAGATCCTTGAGAAAGCTAAAAAGATCATTTTAGCCACTGAAAAGCACGCAAAAAGATCCTTGGAGATTTTAAAAAAGACGATCAAAATGCTACCTATTCCTCTATTTTGCAAGTTTATTATGAAAAAAAACAGAAGAATTAAGCCTATGTATTTATCAACTGATCAGATTAAATCACTAACCCAGAGGCTAAAAAATCGCTTGGGGTATGTACCCAAAGAAGCTTGGGTAATTAATCTCGCCATCGAGATAGAAATCTCTCCAAAGCCGTTTTTTAGTGATGGGCAATTAGTCCAGCACTACCGAGAAATTGAACAGCTGCACAGCTAATAAAACCGCCTGAATTTGGTTATTTAACCATTTTCAGGACAGTACAACTTATTTTCTACTGTCATGATACTCAAAAAAACCACCCCAACACAAGCATCGGCTTTAAGGGATAATCCACGCCTAGGGATGCTCCAAATCAGCGATAATCGTCTCGTACAAGCTTTCTTTGACTGGCTAACAGGCTACTACCTTGCTCCCCCTCTCTGGAAAAGCACCCCCTCCTTAGAGCTAATTTATGGCATACTCCAGTATATAGGAGGATTAGCGATCGCTCTTAGCCACTGGCAATTAATCCCCCTAGGATGGGTGTTATCCGTAGCTGGAGCGGCTCAATTGCAGGAAATAGCCCACTTTTGCGCCCATAATGCTTTTTTCCCTCAATATCCCACTTATAACCATCTTTTAGGTTGTTTGCTCACCTTAATTACCGGGAAAAAGCCCTTTCCATTGTTCAAAAAAGATCACCTACTAATTCATCACCCGCCGAAAAACCTAGCTACCATGAATGATAAAGGGAATACCCCCTACCTAGTAGAAGAGTTAGGTTTTGAATTTGGCCAAGAAGAGGCCTTCTATTGGCAAAATCTCGGCAAGTTATTACTCTCTCCCAAGTTTTACGGAGAAACCTTCCTTGCTCGTCTGACTAATCTTCTTAAAGCTCCCATTAACTATCAAATAGCTACCCTGATTGTGCTTTTCTTGGCCTCTGTTTGTGCGGGTTTAACCCATTCTTGTTTAATCTGCTTACTCTGGGCGGTATTTACCCAACTCGGAACCTATGCGGCCGCACTCTTGCAACAGCTACCGGAGCATAATTGGGCCTATGAAGCCGATGATAATGAGGGAGCTAAATCTCAGATAATTGGTAAATCTTTTGCTCTATATCTGGGTGCTTACCCTCCGCGCTCAGACCACTGGTTAGAGTGGTTAAAATGGTCCACGGAATTAGTGGGAGCAGTCTTTATTCGGCTAATCATCCTTCCAGTTAGCCTAGGGGCGCACTGTGTTCACCATGCTACACCAAATGATCACAACTGGGCTAATCAACTATACACCCTCAGAGCTTTTCAGACTGGCTCAGTGAAAGGATGGCAGCGTTATCAATTCCTTGAGGTTTGGGGATACCGAAACGCCTTAAACTACGTCTTTGTCGGGTTTAGTTTAAGGAGAAAAAGCTAAATTAAACTCGGTGTGCAACTATATTTTTAGTCTTGATTTACAACAAGGCTTTCAGAAATCAGCAGAGATAAAGTATCCTCTGGAACCCTGATTCTGTCGTTTTTAGTTGCACATCGCGTTAAATTAACCTAATTCTATACTCTCTCGCAAGAGTACAAGAGCGGCTATCTCAACAATCTGTTATTTTTCGTGCTGTTCGTAGGCTGAGACGATTTTTTGTACTAAAGGATGACGCACCACATCGGCCCGCGATAGGTAACAAAAAGCGATCCCTTCTACTGATTTTAGGATTTTTTGAGCGGCAATTAACCCCGATTCTTGTTGTTGCGGTAAATCGGTCTGGGTGACATCTCCAGTTACTACCATGCGCGAACCGAATCCCAAGCGAGTTAAGACCATTTTTAACTGTGCTGGGGTGGTATTTTGGGCCTCATCAACGATCACAAAAGCATTAGCTAGGGTTCGTCCCCGCATATAAGCTAAGGGTGCGATTTCGATTTTACCCCGTTCCATCAGGTCGGGAATTTTGGCCGCTTCGATAAATTCGTATAAAGCATCGTAGAGGGGACGCAAAAAAGGATCGACTTTTTGCTGTAAATCCCCCGGGAGAAAGCCTAATTTTTCCCCCGCTTCCACGGCCGGCCGGGTGAGGATAATCCGTTCTACTTTATCTTCTAATAAAGCTTGTACGGCCAAAACGGCGGCTAAAAAGGTTTTCCCCGTGCCGGCAGGTCCAATACAAAAGGTGATATCGTGACTTTGAATCGCTTGGATATATTGACGCTGACGGAAGGTTTTTGCCCGAATTAGCTCCCCGCGACGGGTACGAGCGAGAATATCCTGCTGTAGTTCTTTATACTCGCTAGAACGCCCCGTATCGAGGGCATGGATAGCGGTCATAATATCGGCTTCGGCGATTAACTTGGCCTCTTGCCATAAAATACTTAAGGAGCGTACAATCGCTGTGGCACGCTCCACGGGGGTCGGTTGCCCCCCAATCCGCAATTCCATCCCTCTGAGGACTAAATTCGCCCCAGTTTGCCTGGCTATCAATTTGAGGTTAGCTTCTTGATGACCCGCTAAAGCGATCGCACTTTCTGAACTGGGGAATTGAATCGTTTGCCAAGTTTCCGTCATGCTTGGGGCTAAATTATCCTTTGGCTGTTTCTACCACTTTAGCAAAAGCGACGGGATCGAGGACGGCTAATTGGGCCAACATTTTCCGATTGAGGAGGATATTAGCTTTCTTTAATTGTCCGGTCAGTTGGCTGTAACTGATGCCCTGTTGACGAGCGGCGGCGTTAATGCGGGTAATCCAAAGACGACGAAAATCGCGTTTACGTTTGCGACGGTCTCTATAGGCATTCCGCAAGGCCTTCATTACCTGTTGGTTAGCTGTACGGAATAGGCGCGAGTGAGAACCGCGAAAACCTTTGGCTAATTTGAGAACTTTTTTGCGTCGCTTGCGGGCGACATTCCCCCGTTTTACTCTAGACATGATAATCCTTTAGACGATTTTTCTGGAAAATTTACAAATAGGGCAACATTAAGCGCACTTCCTTCTCGTCGCGCTCGTCCACTAGGGTAATCTGGGACAAACGACGGCGCTTGCGTTCGGCACTTTTATGATCGAGTAGGTGATTTTTGAAGGCTTTGCGACGTTTGATTTTTTTGCCGCTTCCCGTGGCCTCGAATCGTTTGGCCGCCGCCTTTCGCGTTTTTAGCTTGGGCATAAACTCCGTTTTGTTAAATCGACACAATCACTAATACTATCACAAATAAAGGACTTTGGGCAAGGAGTGGCCAAAAGATTCCCAGCTTATCCTTACTTTGGCCAGGTCTGTGGGTAGGAATTAAATCAATCGGGAATTTTCCCCCTTCCTTTCGATCGAATCGCTAAGATCCAGATAAAGTCTCGCGTTAACACGCATCTGGAGAAGTTATGGCTAAAACCCTACTAGAACAATTACGGGAATTTACAGTGGTTGTTGCCGATACCGGCGATATCCAAGCGATCGAAGCTTTCACCCCCCAAGATACCACCACTAACCCCTCCCTGATCACGGCCGCGGCCCAAATGCCCCAATATCAGCCGATTGTCGATCAAACCCTGCAAGCGGCCAGAAAAGAATTAGGAGAGCAGGCCACTCCGGAAGATGTGGCCACACTAGCTTTTGATCGCCTAGCCATCGGTTTTGGTCTGCAAATCCTGCAAATCGTCCCTGGCCGCGTCTCCACCGAAGTGGATGCTCGTCTTTCCTACGATACCCAAGCTACCATCGACAAGGCCCGTTATCTCATTTCCCAGTATGAACAAGCGGGTATCTCTAGAGAAAGAGTCTTAATTAAAATTGCCTCGACTTGGGAAGGGATTAAAGCCGCAGAAGTCCTCGAAAAAGAAGGAATTCACTGTAATTTAACCCTATTATTCGGGTTCCATCAGGCGATCGCCTGTGCGGAAGCGGGAGTAACCTTAATTTCTCCCTTTGTCGGTCGGATTCTCGATTGGTATAAAAAAGAAACCGGTAAAGACTACGTTGGCGCTGAAGATCCCGGGGTCCAATCCGTTACCCAGATCTATAACTACTATAAAAAGTTTGGCTATAAAACCGAAGTTATGGGGGCAAGTTTCCGCAATATCGGCGAAATTTGCGAGTTAGCTGGTTGTGATCTTTTAACCATTTCCCCGAAACTTCTCGAACAATTGCAAGGGACAGAAGCCGATTTACCCCGTAAGCTCGATCCAGCACAGGCCGCAACCCTTGATATTGTCAAAATTGCCATGGATCACGCGACTTTTGAAAAAATGCACGCCGAAGATGCCATGGCTTCCGAAAAACTAGCGGAAGGTATTCAAGGTTTTACCAAAGCTTTAGAATTGTTGGAACAATTGCTGATTCAACGTTTAACCCAGTTGGAAGGTCAGTCAACCCTAGAACACGCCGCCGAAGATATTTTCCGAGTCTATGATCATGATGGGGATGGTTTCATCACCCGGGAAGAATGGGCGGGAACCGATGCGGTATTCGATGCGATCGATATTAACCATGATGGGAAAATTTCTCCCGATGAGATCGCTGTCGGTTTAGGTGCAGCCTTTCGTTTAGTGGAAGCTTGACTCTCCCCCGCTAAACCTAGCGGGGGATTCTTGGTTCATAGGCTCTTGACTAGATCAAACAGGTTTAACTGAACGACCCCCGCCAGACCGCCTCCGCAAGCGTTTTCTAACACGGTCAGTCCGACCGCGTTTTTTCCTCGGTTCTCGATTACCTTCGCTGATGCCGTATCTCTTGGTTCGATGTGGCCGCAAGAATCGCACCGGTGAACTCTTTCCGATAACGACTTTTTACCAGTAAATGCGCCACAATTGGGACACTCCTGTGAAGTTCCGTTTTTATCGACCTTAAGATAATATTTTCCCCGTTTCCAAACAACCAATGGTAAGTACCTAGGCAAAATTATTTACACATGACGATCATTGCCCCGTAAGGGTTTTAGCTCGATCGGGCAGGTAATTAATTTTGCATGACTACTTAGTATCTCGTTAATAAAACTACCAATGCCTGAATCCAGAGATTGTTTTCTAACGATCCCTCTAGACCAGGAAATGAAGTTAATATCTTCGACAAAGATATTATCAGCGAGATCGCAAAGGTAATGAGCTAGTTTAAAGTGCCAATCTCTACGAGTATTAGACACTTTCTCGTGTAATCTTGCTATCTTCTCTTGGAGTTTTAACCAACTGTTTGAGCCTTTGACTTTATGTTTCAAGCGTCTTTGTAAGTAGGGAGGCACAATTATTTGTAGGATGGGTTAGCGGTAGCGTAACCCATGCGGGCGTTGGGTTTCATACTTCAACCCAACCTACGTTCATCTTATATTTAATTCCACCCACCTACTTAGCAATTTAAGCTTACTCTGTACTTTCAACAAAAATCGAGGGGCTTTGATTAAATCTCCTCGTGAAGTAGCCACAAAACTCTCAATCCCCGCGTCAATTCCTAAACAGGTCTTCCCTACTGTCATATCGGGAACTAATTCCGTAGATTGGAAGGAAACCGAAACGTAAAATCCCGACGCTTTTTGGATAATTCGAGCTTGTTTAGGCTCAAACCCAGACGGGTACTTTCTGGATTTCCTAATCCGAATTTTTCCCAATTGTGGAAAATTTAAGTATTCGTCACCTAAGAAGTTTATTGTAGGGGGTCTAAGTGGGTTTTAGCCTAACTGCCCAATCAAAC
This sequence comes from Microcystis sp. M_OC_Ca_00000000_C217Col, assembly GCF_007095585.1. Lineage (NCBI taxonomy): Bacteria > Bacillati > Cyanobacteriota > Cyanophyceae > Chroococcales > Microcystaceae > Microcystis > Microcystis sp. M_OC_Ca_00000000_C217Col. Next base: position 4,985 of record NZ_SFBV01000348.1, on the reverse strand, counting down.
AACAATCTTAAGCTTGATCTCCTCAGTCGTCAACAGTGATACAATTGCCGTCATAGCTAGGGGTGTCTGGGATAATCAGGCTGAGAAAGACCCTTAGAACCTGAGACTGGGTAATTCCAGCGTAGGGAAGCTGTTTACAGAGGAAATAAAATTATGAGACAAGAATGGGTTGCCCCCCGGCGCGGACAAGCAAATGTATCGCAAATGCACTACGCCCGTCAGGGGATAATTACCGAAGAGATGACGTATGTGGCAAAACGGGAAAATCTCTCTCCCGAATTGATTCGCAGCGAAATCGCCCGAGGAAGACTGATTATTCCCGCTAATATCAATCACCTCAACCTCGAACCCATGGCGATCGGTATTGCTTCTAAGTGTAAAGTTAATGCTAATATCGGGGCTTCCCCTAACTCCTCGAATATTAACGAAGAACTGGAAAAATTACACCTAGCGGTCAAATACGGCGCGGATACGGTGATGGATCTTTCCACCGGTGGCGGTAATTTGGACGAAATTCGCACCGCGATTATCAATGCTTCTCCGGTCCCCATCGGTACTGTACCCATCTATCAAGCGGTGGAAAGCGTTCACGGCAATATTGAAAAACTCACCCCCGAAGATTTCCTCCACATTATCGAAAAACACGCCGGGCAAGGGGTAGATTACATGACGATTCATGCGGGAATCCTCATCGAACACCTGCCTTTAGTCAAAACCCGTCTGACCGGGATTGTCTCCCGGGGTGGTGGTATTATTGCTAAGTGGATGTTACACCACCATAAGCAAAATCCTCTCTACACCCATTTCGATGAAATTATCGAGATTTTCAAGCGTTATGACGTTTCTTTTAGTCTCGGTGACTCCCTACGTCCCGGTTGTACCCACGATGCTTCCGATGCGGCCCAATTAGCGGAATTGAAAACCCTCGGCCAACTGACGCGCCGCGCTTGGGAACACGATGTACAGGTGATGGTGGAAGGACCTGGCCATGTTCCCATGGATCAAATTGAATTTAATGTGAAAAAACAAATGGAGGAGTGTAGCGAAGCACCCTTCTATGTTCTTGGTCCCCTTGTCACTGATATTGCCCCAGGGTACGATCATATCACTTCGGCGATCGGGGCGGCTCTGGCGGGTTGGTACGGGACGGCGATGTTATGTTATGTCACTCCGAAAGAACATCTCGGTTTACCCAACGCTGAAGATGTGCGAAATGGCTTAATTGCCTACAAAATAGCGGCTCATGCGGCAGATATCGCCCGTCATCGTCCCGGGGCGCGTGATCGTGACGACGAACTCTCCATTGCTCGTTATAATTTCGATTGGAATCGTCAATTTCAGTTATCCTTGGATCCCGATCGCGCTAAGGAATACCACGATGAGACTTTACCCGCAGATATCTATAAGACTGCGGAGTTTTGTTCGATGTGTGGACCGAAATTCTGTCCTATGCAAACTAAGGTCGATGCCGATGCAATTACGGAATTAGAGAAGTTTCTCGCTAGTCAGAATCAAGACAATTTAACCCCAGTTTAAAGGGGAGTTATGGGAAGGGCTGATTTGATTTCAGCCCTATTCCTAGGATAAAAGTCAAAATTATGGGAATAGCCGTCATTTTTTTGACTAATTGACCCGTTTTTCTAGATATTGACCGATCATCAATTCTTGACCAGCGCGAGAGATAATAGTTTGTCGGGTGCGATATTGTTGACCGATGAGTTTAATTTCTTCTTCAAAGACAGAACCGGCGTATTCTGTTCTCAGACAGAGAGTAGAGGGGTTAGGAAAGGTATAAATGGCACTAACGGGTTTATCCGTCGCAAATCCCCGATCGCGATAGAGAATATTATCTAAAATACCGAATATGGTGGAACCGTTGGAGGGTTTTTTACTCTGGGGACGGAGATAATTACTTTGCCAAGTCACTTCCGTGCCACCTAATAAAGTTGTATCTTCCAGATTATGTAAACGGGCCAGTTGAATTAATGGTTCGCTGCCTTGGGGTAAATATTTAATCTCGATGGCGCTGATAACTTCTTGGGGTTCCGTTTCTTGGGTGAGGGTGTAATAACGTCTCTGGGATTGCCAGCGTCCTTCTGTCTGCTTAAAAAAGGCTAAAGCCAAAGTTTCTAGCGATAATTGGGCGGTTTGAATTAATGTCATAGAAATAAAACCTTTCCTGTTTTTTGGGAGATCAGATTTGTTATCCTTTGTCAAGAGTTTGCCAGAGAATTGTTACACATCTTAATACAATTATAACCTTGCGGGGAAATTAAGTGGTAGGGGTGTTGAGGGAGATAATTGGGAAAAAGTCGCACAGATACAGCAGTTACAGGGAAAAAAGGGAATAAGATTGCTAAAACCTGCCAGCTTATCCTAGTTAGGGCTTGCTGAATAAATGTGAAATGTAGGCAAGGTAAGAGTTTTGTGGCTTTTCTCGCGGAACAGGTGCAAGATTTTGAGAGAATCGTCCTTCAAAACATTGCGTCTTCATCGGCCCGCGTCCTGTAGGGGCGAAGCATTCGGGCAATAACCTATCGGTGAAACCATAGATTTTCTATCCGAATGCTTCGCCCCTACTTTTTCAGCAAACCCTAGTTAATTCCATCTACCCTTATCTATCGATTAATTCTGTCAAATTGGCTACAGTCAGGCCGAGGTTCTTCCCCCAACCCCTTTTTTACTTTTTACTTTTCACCCGATCTACCCGGTCTTGGTATTGTTAAAAATATAGAACCTCCGAACAAGGTCTCAACTCCGTGCAGTTAAAACAAGTAATCATCGCTCACAAGGCCAACCATCCCCAAAGTAAAGCATGGGCGGAAAAATGCGCTAAACAGTTAGAAGCCCGTCAGTGTAAAGTTTTAATGGGACCCAGTGGCTTTAAAGATAATCCCTATCCAGTATTTTTAGCCTCAGCATCGGAAAAAATCGACCTTGCCATCGTTTTGGGGGGAGATGGAACCATTTTGGCCGCTGCTCGCTATTTAGCCCACGAAGACATTCCAATTTTAGCGGTGAATGTTGGCGGCCATCTGGGATTTTTAACGGAACCTTTGGAGATTTTCCAAGATACGGAGACGGTCTGGGAGCGTTTACAATCCGATCACTATGCGGTACAACAACGGATGATGTTAATGGCCAGAATCTATGAAGGGGATAAAAGAAACCCGCAGCCAGTGAGCGAGGCATTTTATGCCCTGAATGAGATGTGTGTGAAACCCGCTAGTATCGATAGGATGCCCACCTCAATCCTCGAAATCGAAGTGGACGGGGAAGTAGTAGATCAGTACCAAGGGGACGGTTTATTAGTGGCTACTCCCACGGGATCCACCTGTTACACCGCTTCCGCTAATGGTCCGATTATACACCCCGGCATGGAAGCGATCGCTGTCACCCCGATTTGTCCCTTGAGTCTCTCCAGTCGGCCGATTGTCATTCCCCCGGCATCTCTGGTTAGTATTTGGCCTCTGGGAGACTACGAATTAAATACTAAACTCTGGATGGATGGCGCTTTAGCTACTTCCATTTGGCCCGGGCAATGGGTGGGAGTTACTAAAGCCGAAAAATTCGCCCAATTTATTATCCTGCGGGAAAGTTATTCTTTTTATCAGACTCTACAGGAAAAATTGCAATGGGCCGGGGCAAGAATTCACTATGATGGCAATCGTCATAATTAGGGTTTGTTGAATAAATGTGAAATGTAGGCAAGGTAAGGGTTTTGTGGCTTTTCTGGCGAAACAGGTGCAAGATTTTGAGAGAATCGTGCTTCCAAACCTTGCGTCTTCATCGGCCCGCGTCCCGTAGGGGCGAAGCATTCGGGCAATAACCTATCGGTGAAACCGGAGATTTTCTATCCGAATGCTTCGCCCGTACTTTTTCAGCAGACCCTAATTAGAGTTTGCTGAAAAAAATTTTCTGGGGAAAGTGCCTGATGAGCTTGGTTTTCCCCAGGATAGGGACTACGATCAAGTTTTTAAATTCTCCCAAGTGGATTGATAGGTGTTGCCTAAATCTGCCTTGGGATGATTAAAAATCGAATAGAGAGCCAATTTGACTCGATCGATAATCAATAACCAGACTAGGGCATAGAGCCAGCTTTTTGCCACTCCCTCAAAACCGATCGGGGCGATCAGGATTCCGAACATTGAGATCAGCGAAGATATAATGACCGAGATGCCAGTAGCGATCGCTAGAGGTTTAGCAGGGGCCAAGGACCAAAACGCACCTTTTGCCCGCACCGAATAGAGAGTCATCATCCCTAAGAGAGCGATATTGAGGAAAATATAGGTTTGCACCTTGTCAGGAGTCATTCCCCATACCCGGCCCGCTAGATAGTACAGTAGGAAAGTGGCAATGACGTTGACCACTCCCAAAACCGAAGCGATGGTGAGAACTTTCGGCATATCCCAAGCTTGGGGTACTTTCGATATCTTGGCATTATCGTAGGCGATCGTCATGATCGCTCCATCGTTAAGAATTGCTAAGAAAACGATCATAATTGCCGTAATCGGGTAGGAATTAAAGAACAGAATCGCCAAAGTGGTAAAAACGAGAATCTGAATTGTGGCGATGATCCGGTAGAGAACATAACTGGTCATCCGCTCAAAAATCTGACGACTTAACCTAATTGCATCGACGATTACCGATAAACCGGGGGTAAGGAGAACTATATCGGCCGCCGCCCGGGCCGCATCCGTCGCCCCGGAAACCGCAATCCCCGCATCGGCTTTTTTCAGCGCCGGCGCATCGTTGACCCCATCTCCGGTCATACCGACAATGTGATTAGTTTTCTGCAAGACATCGACGATATGATATTTGTCCTCCGGGAACACTTGCCCGAAACCATCGGCGCCGAGAATCTGTTCATCGAAAATTTGGGTCTGAAACCCCGTCGTTCTACGACGGCTTTACTGTTAAATATGAGCATCGTTTACGAAATATATGCTAAAATGTGAGGTATGGAAAAAGCCTATTCGTTTCGA
>NZ_SFBV01000347.1:0-12914 GCF_007095585.1 Microcystis sp. M_OC_Ca_00000000_C217Col | reverse complement strand
TTTAGTTTTTCTATTAAGCTCAACATATCTTTCAAAAGTTCGCGTTCACTTCTCATTTTACAAAGACAGTGATCGCTTTTACTTTTGATATTCTGATGGGAGAATGAAACAGCCCTACCCGACATCGGGGGGGTGTGGGGAGAAACAATTCATAACTTGAGAGTTAATCACACTATTAAAAACGGATTTGGTATTAACTCTTAATCAGAAAAATATCGCCCAAAAATTCCCCTTTTTAACGGAAATAAAAAGGGGAGAAAATATCAGATAGCCTTACAATTCAGTCATCCATTCCGTATGGAAAAACTCACCTCTGGGTTTATCGGTACGTTCATAGGTATGAGCGCCAAAATAATCCCGTTGTGCTTGGGTGAGATTTTGCGGTAAATTGGCCCGACGATAACTATCAAAATAGTCCAAAGAAGAACTAAAAGCCGGGACGGGAATTCCCAACTTATTAGCTAAGACTAACACCTCACGCCAAGCTTCTTGGCGATCGAGGATACTTTGCTTAAATTCCGGCGCTAACAACAAATTCGGCAGGCCCGGATTTTCCGCAAAAGCCTTGCGAATTTTATCCAAGAAACCGGCCCGAATAATACAGCCGCCCTTCCAAATCCGGGCCGATTCCGGCAGACTGATATTATAGTTAAACTCCTGAGAAGCTTTAGCGATTAAAGCCATACCCTGGGCATAGGAACACATTTTCGAGCAGTAAAGAGCATCACGCACCTTATCCACAAATAGTGCCGCATCCCCCGGATAGGTTTCCCCAGGTCCGGGTAACTCTTTGGCGGCTGCCACCCGTTCATCCTTATAAGCGGACATCACGCGAGCATTAACCGCAGCATAAATGGTCGGAATTGGCACCCCCAACTCCAAGGAACTTAATACAGTCCAGCGTCCTGTTCCCTTTTGTCCCGCCGAATCCAAGATTAAATCTATCAGATGATGACCAGTTTCCGGGTCAACATACTTAAAGATATCGGCGGTAATTTCAATTAAATAAGAATTAAGCTCATCGGTGCGGTTCCACTCGGCGAAAGTTTCCTGTAACTGCTGATTGCTTAATCCTAGACCATTTTTCAGTACATCGTAGGCTTCCGCAATTAACTGCATATCGCCGTACTCGATGCCATTGTGAACCATTTTCACATAATGGCCCGCACCACCAGATCCCACATAGGTGACACAGGGACCATCATCGACTTGGGCGGCAATTTTAATTAAAATCGGCTCTAATTCCCGATAGGCGAACTCTGTACCCCCCGGCATCAGGGAAGGACCGTGCAGAGCGCCTTCTTCGCCACCACTGACTCCCATGCCGACAAAACCCAGTTTAGTGGTCGATTCTAGGTCGCGGGTGCGTCTTTCCGTGTCCTCGTAGAGGGAGTTACCGCCATCGATAATCATATCTCCTTCTTCGAGAAGGGGTTTTAATTGTTCGATCACGGCATCCACCGGCGGGCCAGCTTTTACCATGACCAGAATTTTGCGGGGACGCTCTAAAATTTGGACGAATTCTTCTAAACTATAGGCCGCCTTGACATCTTTGCCGACGGCGCGAGTTTCCATAAATTCTTTAGTTTTGCTGGCGGTGCGATTGTAAACAGCGATGGGAAAACCCCGACTCTCCACATTGAGAGCGAGATTTTCTCCCATGACAGCTAGTCCGATAACACCGAAGGTACGTTTAGTCATAGAAATTCAGTCTTGGCTGATGCGTTCTTCTTCCCCTTTTAGCGCCTACTTTCCCTAAGATAGCTAAACTTTCCCTATTTCTTAAGCCTTGACTAATCAGTGATCAGTGATCAGTAATCAGTAATCAGTGATCAGATTTGGGTTTTCAGTGAACAGCATTAAGTGAGGAGTGTTACAGCGTTTCTCCTCAAGATGAAGTGTAATCCAAGTAGATAGGTATTAAAAACTTTCAGATCCCCCCGCCTATCGGCACCCCCCTTATCAAGGGGGGCAGGGGGGATCGAACCTAAAATCCATTTTTAATTTAATTATAACCAGCTACTTAATTTGGTATCATCCCCAGACGACTGGCTACTGTTGCCCGTTCCCTAAAACCAGAGACTTCCTACCTCACCATTAAGATAACTGCTATAAATGGCATTCACTGATGACTGAAAAACCCCCAAGCGCAGAAAAATTAATGCTAATGTTAAATTAAATTAAGAAAATCCTCATTCTTGTTATATGCAGTTAACTTGGCTTGATAGTAATTCTTGGTTAATCGAAATCGGGGGAAAACGCCTGCTTCTCGATCCTTGGTTGGTAGGTTCCTTGACTTTTGGTAATTTAACTTGGCTATTTGAGGGCAAAAAAACCGCTAATCATGCCATTCCCGAACATATCGATCTGATTCTTCTCTCCCAAGGTTTGGAAGATCACGCCCATCCTCCTACTTTACAGGTACTTGATCGCCAAATTCCCGTGGTGGCTTCTCCTAATGCCGAAAAAGTGGTTCGAGCGCTTAATTATACCCATCGCATCCCTTTAACCCACGGCTCTAGTTATATCTTTGACAATGCGATCGAAATTACTGCTGTCCCCGGTTCTCCAATCGGGCCGACTCTAGTGGAAAATGGTTATGTTATCAAGGAATTAGCGACAAATCAGAGTATCTACTACGAACCCCACGGTTATCATTCTCCTAGCCTCGATTCTCTTGGTAAAATCTCCGTGATTATTACTCCTTTGATTGACTTAAAAATACCTTTCCTCGGACCGGTAATCAAAGGACAAGAAAGTGCCTTAGCAGTTTGTCAACGCTTGCAGCCCGAATATATTATTTCTACGGCTGCCGGTGGTGATATCGAGTTTAAAGGATTATTGATGGCGGTGTTAAGTGCTGGGGGTAGTCCCGAATCCTTTCAAGAATTATTAACATCCCATGACTTGCCGACAAAGGTAATTGATCCTCGTCCTTGGCAACCTTTTACGGTGGAATTAGGCGAGTGCGTTCCGGGTTTGAGCTAATCTGAGTTAAGGGAAGAATAGAAAAAAGTTAAAACTTTCTTCCCGATTTTTATCTAAAAAAGTAGAATTTTTGTTATAAGTAGATAGGTATTAAAAACTTTCAGATCCCCCCGCCTATCGGCACCCCCCTTATCAAGGGGGGCAGGGGGGATCGAACCTAAAATCCATTTCTAATTTAATTATAACCAGCTACTTATCTTTGCCTGCTACAGATGACATTAATTGTTTGAAAAAACTGGCTCTCTTGAATATTGGATGTAAAATGGGTAAAACCCCACACCCCACACCCTACCCCTAGGAAAAACTTTTTGCCGCAAACCCTAATTAAAAGTGGCTCTTCTCTGCTAAATTGTCTATGAATCAGTTGCCCTTATTTTCTCAATCCAAATCAGTGCGAGACTTTTATCAACCTGATGCCGAAATAATTCTTTATCAAGGAGATAGCAATAATTTTATCAAGACTATACCAGATAATTCTGTGAGCTTGATTATTACTTCTCCTCCCTACAATTTAGGAAAAGACTACGAAAAAAAAATCTCTTTGGATACTTATCTGGAAACCCAAACCAAAATTATGCGAGAATTCTCTAGAATCTTGCAAGATAATGGCAGTATTTGCTGGCAGGTGGGAAATTTCGTTCAAGAGGGAGAAGTTTATCCTTTAGATATTTTTTATTATCAGCTATTTAAACAAATGGGTTTCTTTTTAAGAAATAGAATTGTCTGGCATTTTGGTCATGGATTACATACCTCTAAAAGATTTTCTGGCAGATATGAAACTATTTTATGGTTGACAAAAACCGATAAATACACCTTTAATCTTGATCCAGTGAGAATCCCCGCTAAATATCCCGGTAAGCGTCATTTTAAAGGTAAAAATATCGGTAAACCCTCTGGTAATCCTTTAGGGAAAAATCCCAGCGATGTTTGGGAGTTTTTAGCACAAGAATGGGATGAGTTACTTTGGGATATTCCTAACGTTAAATCTAATCATCCAGAGAAAACTATTCATCCTTGTCAATATCCAATCGAATTAGTAGAAAGATGTGTTTTAGCCTTGACAAATGAGGGGGATTGGGTTTTTGATCCCTTTGCTGGAGTCGGAACTTCTCTGATTGCTAGTATTATGCACAATCGTCGAGTGATGGGGAGTGAAAAAGAAGCAGAATATGTGAAAATTGCTAGGGAAAGAATCACCGATTATTGGCAAGGAAATCTCAAAATTCGTCCTTTAGGAAAACCTATTCATCAGCCTAATGGTAAGGAAAAAGTTGCTCAAATTCCCGAAGAATGGCACAATAATATATAGGAAGTAACACTGAATCTCCCCCCCAGGTAGATGGATTCATGAATCCATCTACTATGAGTTGATGCTAAATCTGGTTATTAAAAACTGATTATTTATTCCCCCTGTTGCCTTTTGCATGAGTAGAAAACGGGTTTCTCCGAGAAACCCGTTTTCTGTGCGTTACTCAACGGATTTAGTATAACTCATCTGACAATGATTGATAAGTTTTTTTGTCACCATTTTTAGAGAAAACTTTGCAGAATTGTGGCGGTTTCTTGACCAGTTTTTTCCCAACTAAAAAGCTCGGCGCGTTGGCGACTCAAGAATTTTAATTTTACGCGTAATTGTTCATCAGTAGCGATTTGCTGCATTGCCTCTCTCATCTCATCGATACTATAGGGATTAATTAAAATTGCCGCCTCTCCTGTGACTTCTGGGAGAGAGGAAAGATTAGAAGTAATCACAGGAGTTCCACAGGCGATCGCTTCTAGTACAGGTAATCCGAAACCTTCCCAAAGGGAGGGATAAACTAAAGCAGTTGCTTGGTTTAAAAGTTGCGGCAATTCTTCATAGGAAACATAGTTTAAAAATTGCACTCGTTGAGAGATTGATAATGCTTCTACCTGTTGCTGTAGAGCCGGGGTAAAACGGGGGTCAAATTGACCGACAATTAATAATTGATATTCGGGATAGATTTGGGAAAAAGCAGTAATTAAACGACCGAGATTTTTATGAGGATCATAACGACCAAGATAGAGAAAATAGGGACGAGTCGCCAGATTTAGAGGACGAAAATTATCAGAATCATATCCAGAAAGAATCACGGTTATTTTGTCAATAGGTATGTTAAAAAACTTATTAATATCGGCGGCAGTTGCTTGGGAAACAGCGATAATATGTGTGGCTTTTTTCAGGACTTGGGGTAAATAGTATTTATTATAAAAAGTTAGGGGAGAAAATTTTGGAAATCGCAGGGGAATTAAATCATGAACTGTGACAATATAGCGACAATTTTCATAAATAGGTGCTTCGGGAATGGGGGTAAATAGCAGGGAAGACTTCAATTGTTGATAGGTTTGATAGAGTTGGGTTTCTGTCCAAATTAAGCGCCTAATATTGCCTTTGGTTCCCTGCTCTTGGGTGAGGTTTGCCGACACAGGATAGGTGTTAAAATCTGGGTAACTATTAGAAGTGATTAGGGTAGGATTTAAGTTAGCTAATTGGGGAATTGTATTTTTAGTATAGGTAGTCAATCCAGTATATTTAGTACCGAGAAAAGCGAGATTGATTAATAATTGATGATTCCTATTCATAGATATTAGCTAGTTAAGTAGGTAGGTGTTAAAAGTTGTCAGACACCCCCCTTATCAAGGGGGGATTAAGGGGGTATCTGCACCACCCTTATCAAGGGGGGATTAAGGGGGTATCTGCACCCCCCTTATCAAGGGGGGATTAAGGGGGTATCAGCACCCCCCTTATCAAGGGGGGATTAAGGGGGTATCAGCACCCCCCTTATCAAGGGGGGATTAAGGGGGGATCCATCTTCAATTTAATTATAACTACTTACTTATTATAAAAGAGAACGATAAGCTTTTATGGTAGCTTGTGCGGTTTTTTGCCAAGAGAATTTTACTGCTTGTTTTTTTCCTTTAGTGATTAATTCTTGACGGAGAGAGGTATCACTAATCACCTGATAGATTGCTGCGGCAATTTCTAGGGGATTATCGGGATTAATTAATATTGCCGAGTCTCCGGTGACTTCGGGTAAGGATGCAGTATTAGCAGTTACCACAGGACAACCTAAAGTCATCGCTTCTAAAACTGGTAATCCAAAACCTTCATAAAAGGAAGGATAGACAAAAACATCAGCTTTTTGATAATAATCCGCAACTAAGTCATCAGCAAGATAATCAAGATGTTGGATACTATCTCGGAAGGGAGACTGAGATATTTTATCGAAAATTGGTTGATACTTCCATCCTTTTTTGCCAATCAGAATCAGATTATGGTCTAATTTATACCTGTCCTTGAGATAGTTAAAAGCGGTGATGAGATTAATAATATTTTTTCGTGGTTCTAGGGTACTAACAAAGAGTAAATAGGGTTTAGTGATAGTTCGGGATGAGGGAGGATTGGGGAGAGAAGAATAACGACTTGCGAGGGGAGTAACAAAAATTTTCTCTGGGTTCACATCTAAATATTCGATAATATCTCGTTTGGTACTTGCGGAGTTAGCAATAACTAAATCTGTCCATTGTAGAGATTGTTTAATCCGTTGGGTGTAGGTTTTGACAATCCCCGTGACAAACTCAGGATATTTAATAAAAGTAACATCATGAATAGTCATAACTTTGCGACTCTGACGACAAGGATACACCACATGATCCAATCCGTGGAGAATATCGGGAGAATCAAGAAAGTTTTCTAGATAGGGAATTAGAGGATTAGGAAATCGGGTTAAGATATTGCTAAGACTGACGGGAATTGGTAAACATTTAACCTCTGGATAGGATTGTAGTTTTTCAGGAATAGAAAGATTACCCCGCAGCCAGTTTTTTACCGATGGTTGAAAACAGAGGGACAGGGAAAAGTTTTCTTGGTTTTGTAATTTAGCTAATTCGGCAATCAGGTGATAAGCATATAATCCAATTCCACTAGGATTCTGTCTTATCGGTGTACCATCAACTAAAATTTTAAGCATTTGCGGTTAGATAAGATTGACGGGATAGATATTTTTAAAATTACAGATTCAATTGTCAATTTTGCTCGCTTAGGACAAGATTAAAATCGGCAATAAACTCCACCCTAATAGTTAATCTTACCCTATAACGTCCCTAAATAGCAGCTTTTTTGGGCTAGGTTACAGGGAATACTTAATTTATCGGGCAATTTTTTCGATTATTGTCCCCTCACCTACCCTATTACTATGATTGTCAACGGGTACTTATAAGCTAAGACCTATTTTAATAGGCTATCCTTAGATTAGCTGCATCTCCTTGACGAGAAACACTGTAATTAGTTATAATCAGGGAACAATAGCTTCTCCGTACTTGTGGTGAGCGGAAAAAGTTATCTCAGGGATGAAGTAGTCCCCTACAGAACCACTAACATCGGGTAATGCCGAAAAATCTTGATTAACTAATGTCTTTACTATGTTTAATCCCTTAGTATCTTTTAAATCTTTAGAAGGCCATGAAGGTGAGGTTAAATGTCTAATTTTTTCCCAAGATGGTCAATTTTTAGCTAGTGGAGATAACGAGTTAACTGTTATTGTTTGGGATTGGCAAAAGAATCAAAAATTTAGTTTACAAGGACATGAAAAAGCCGGTTGGTGGGATAAGGGAATCAACTCTGTTGCTTTTAGTCCCTGTCAAGGATTTTTGGTTAGTGGAGGAGATGATCAAACTGTAAGAATTTGGTCACTGGAAACTAAAGAATTAATCTCTACCTTAACGGGACACCAAGATAAAGTTACAGCAGTAGCTGTTCATCCCGATGGGGAAATTATTGCTAGTGGTAGTGAAGATAAAACGGTGAAAATATGGTCAGTAAAAACTGGAGAAATTCTTTCTACTTTACAAGGTCATAGCGATAAAGTCCTAACAGTTAAATTTAGTCAAAATGGTCAATTTTTAGCCAGTGGTGGCGGCGAAAATGACAAAACGGTAATTATCTGGAATCTGGCAGAAAAAAGCAGTATTACCTTAAAAGGTCATTCCGATTGGTTTGGAGGTATTTTATCGGTAGATTTCGGCAGTAATAACAAATTTTTAGCCAGTGGCAGCAAAGACAAAACTATTAAAATCTGGGATATTAAAAGAGGTACAGAGGTAAAAACTCTCAGCGAACATAGTGATCATATCAATTCAGTTAGTGTTAGTCCTAATAATCAACTATTAGCCAGTGGTAGTGATGATAAAAGATTAAAATTATGGGATTTAAAAGCAGGAAAAGCCATTATTTCTATTCCCCATCCCCAAAAAATCTATTCCGTTTGTTTTAGTCCCGACGGTAATTATATCGCCACGGCCTGCCAAGATAAAATCGTTAGAGTTTATGGCACTTCCGAACTCCAATCTTTAGCAAGTTGAACAATCTTTGAGCGGGTGCATCTCATTTTTGTAAATCTACTAAGTTGGGATTTTTAAAGGCAAACTATCTGCCAAAATTGATCGTTACTTCCGATTTTATTACTCAATCCCGACTCTTGGGGAGTTCTACCCCCCAAACCCCTAGGGTTGATTCATCGTAGGGTTGATTCATCGTAGGGTTGATTCATCGTAGGGTTGATTCATCGTAGGGTTGATTCATGAATCAACCCTACCCGAACCCCGGAGCGCATGAGCTTTTCGGTGGGATGCTTACACGCAGCTGCTGATATATTTGTAATAATTTAAGAGTCACTAATAATTGCTGATTGTCGATATTTCTGCAAATGTGATACTAAATCCGGTTATTAAAAACTGATTATTTATTCCCCTTTGCATGAGTGCCTCTCCTCATAACTGGCCTGTACTCAACGGATTTAGTATAATTATCTACTAGAGATCGCTGCCGGTTTGTTCCTCTCGGAAGTAAAGCTGATATAATTGACAGCTAGGCTGGGCTAGATCGCCTTTTAACTGAATTAAACCCATACTTTCCAGTTTATAGGCAGTAATCGGTTCTAATCGCGCTCCCTTATCGGAAGAATTAACCACTTCCCCCATCCCTGTCAATAATTCCGGCTGTTTTTGCAGACTATCCCAGTGATGACGCAGGTGTGCCGCATAAATTCCCCCTTGGGTAGCAGCATTAGGGAGAATATTTTTTTCCCCGCGCACCCGCGCTTCCAGGGCCAAACGGCTAAGATAGGGATGACCAGCAACTAGAGCGATTAAATCCTGGATAAAACGCTGATTATCTTCATTTTTAGGCAATCCGTAGCTACTAGCCAAGTTTTCCAGTTGTTCGAGGCTAAAACCGGGTAATTTAATCGCACGGCCGACATTAAAGGGAGATTGATTAGCGTCCAATTGAATATAGATTTCCGTGGAATTAGCAATCGCTAACCGCAAATTCTGCCAGATTTCTAAATTATTAGCTTCTTCGTGCCAACAGCGCAAAAGCGGCAGAAAATCCCTAGCGATGTCGGGATACTCGAAAATTCTGTCTAAATTATCTAGGGCCAAAAAAACAGGCCCGTTAATCTGTTCCAAAAGATAGGACTGAAAATAGGTTTGACAACTGATTAAACTGCCAAATAGTTCCTCGTCCCAATATTCATCTAATTGAGGCTTTAAACCCAATTCTCGGCTGACATTTGCCGAAAACCAACGACAAAATCGGTCTAAACTGGCAAACATCGCCTTTTCTGCCACTTGACAATTAATATAAACTGTGCTATGTCCCCAACTATCTGCCTGAGCGAGCAGATGTTTCAGGAGAGAAGTTTTACCAGTCTTTTCGGGGGATTTAATGCGAATAAGTGACCCTGGACGATTAATTTCTTGATAACAGTCGCTTTCGACGGGAGGGCGGCTAATATAAGTATCTATAACTGATTTTTCTGCTAGTATCGGGGTGGGGTGATTTTTACATTCAGGATATTTGATATCTTTGAACCATTCTCGGAGGATTTGGAACTTACCCGGCCCTTTACTACCTAATTCGAGTTCGGGACAGCCATTATCTTTATCTGCCGAGAAATAGCTATAGATTTTAGTCATCTGTTTTTTATAGGTTTCATGGCTGGCAGCCTCGGCCATTTCCCAAATTTCCTCATCCGGTTTGCGCCAATTTTCGTAGGCAAAACGAACCAAAAAAATTTCCTTTAATTTGCCTTGAACACCGTATTCTCTAGCTAGATGTTTGAGAAACTCGTCCCATCCCTGTGGTTTCATCCCGTTCTACTTTATTCTACTTATATTCCCTTTTTTTCCATGTTAACCCCTTTTTCCCTCTTGGCAATGGGACTGACATCCGAGAGAAAACGCTCTATGGTAAAAATAGGTCAATTACCTGATGGTGTCTAAGGGAGTAAAACCATGAAAATCTCGTTAACCTTGTTTGTTGTGGCCTCCTTGCTGTTAGGTTCAATTCCTCACACTTTAGCGGTTAATAGTCAAGATAACCATTTTGACCATTCCTCTTGGCCGCTAAGTTTACAAAACCGTGACTGTAAGGGTGATAAGGACGATAATTGCAATTAGTACTGATTATCTCGGTTAAGGTTATTACTGTGTATCCCCCACCGATGAAAAAATCGTGGTCGGGATTTTTTTTATGAAATCGCCTGTAATTCCTCTAAACGTGCTAAAACTTCGGCACTGTGAATGGCAGGATTTACCCCTAAATAAATCTCTTTTAAAATCCCATCGGGATCGATAAGATAGGTATGACGCAGGGAAACATAACCCATCCAAGAACCATAAGCTTTACTAACATCTCCGGTAGTATCTGCCAGCAAAGGAAATTTTAAACCCTCCGAGTCACAAAATTCCGCATGAGAATCGACATCATCGGCACTTACCCCTAAAATCTGCGTATTTTTAGCCATATATTTCGGCAAATCCTGCTGAAAACGCCGCGCTTCTAGGGTACAGCCAGGGGTAAAATCCTTGGGATAAAAATACAAAACTACCCACTTACCCCGATAGTCCGATAGGGAAATATTTCCTTCTCCCGTGTTAGTCGGTAGGGTAAAATCGGGTGCCGGTTGATTTAAAGGGGGTTGGGGGCCTCCTAAGGCGTTAGCATCGGGAATAAAGGCAAAAAATGCCAGAATTACTGCAATTAAAAAACTCAACAGTTGACGACGAGACATAATCAGTTATCAGTTATCAGTTATCAGCTTTTGGTAGTTTTTTCCATGTAGTGAAATGCGCAAGGGAATTTTGCATCCACAATTGGTGTAAAACCTTTGCAAAGTAAGGCTTTCCTAGTTCACAGGGTACGGGAAGCGAAAAGATAAAATTCTGAAAATCCAGCATCCTGTGCGCTTATTTTACAGCTTTTACTGCCTTATTGCCACAAAAATTTCACTGCTTCACAACGGGGTCAAACGCTACCTTTTCCGTGGTTGAGGCTCCACTGACTTTGATACACCACTAAGCACGACCCTTTACAGATATAGCCAAGGCATAGTTTGACGAGTCAAGACACGAATTGCGTATTTCAACTGTTCGGAACGACTATTATAGTCTTTTCCTTCAAAATGTCCCGCAATACCAGAAAATTTCGGTTCAACCGGAAACCTTTTACAAACATTAGCCGATTGTGATGCTAAATTAATAGCTTGATAATATCGATGTTCACTATAAAAACAACCCTGCTGATGATTTTTGTGCATCGGCTGCAGGTATCTTTCATAGAAGTATTTGCTAAAGACAAGGAAACGAGTATCTGCATAAGAAGGATTATTTTGTTTGTTCCGTAATTGTTGCAAAATTGGCCACTTAAAATCACACAAACATTCAAATTGATGTTTAATCGCCTCTAAAATATCGGTCATATTAAGCAGATAAATTCTCCCAGTTATCTTGGCAATATAAGAAGACTCTTTTATTAGTGCTGATTTTAAAATTCCCTCCTCTATTAATAAGGTTTCGCCGTAACCTTTGCCAAAATCACGAGGAAAATCATTGGCATCTAGTGAAATAAACTCAATTTGTTTGTTATGGGGATTTTCTTGAGTCGTTTCTTGCAGTCGCTCAAGAGGCCAACCAGAATTTTCCACAAATAGTATTTTTTTGATACGAGGATGAAAATTAATATAATACTTCAGGGAATTGTAGTAATCTTCCTGTCTTTGTTCAGGAACATTTGGATAGGCATTCGGCATACCTTTAACATTAATTGTTGCCGTTAAAAGTAAGACTAATTCCTGCTCTATATTTAACCAACCAGCTTGAGAATTTGTTCCTAATCCATTCATAACTTATTATCCCAATTAGTGAGTAACATTGACTAATTTTTTCAAAATCTTCTCTCCTCCTATAAAAAAAGAAGATTAGGTAATCGACTAGGGTTTTGTTTCCTCCAAACTTGTGAGGGAAATTCTAACACAAGCCTTGATTCCTTGCCAGTCACGCTCTGATCAATGTCCAATCACAGCTAAATTTGCAGATGGTGGCAAAGTTACGATAAAACAACGAAATATCGAAGCGACCCGTAACCCTGCCCAGACCCAATCCTGAAGCGCATAATCAGTAATTCCTAGCACTTTTGACTGAGTTGTGATCAGTCCAACTATTACATCAGGTCGAAGAGAGTGGTAAGTCTCTGATGACAAAACCACAGCCGGACGGCGCTTAATTCCTGTCACACCGGGAAAATCAACTGTCACCACATCTCCAGTGGAAAACGTCACCAATTAACCCCCCTCCACATCAGAGAAAGTTTTGGCCGCATAGTTTAGGGAAAAATTGACAAGATCGATCTCATCCTCCTCAGTCCAGGTATCACTCTGATCTAGCGATGGTTGTTGTTGTTGTCCGACAAGTTCATTGAGAATGATTGTGGCCAATCGTAAACGTTCCCCAGTTGACATCCTCGCCGCCCTAAAAGTGCGGCGATTCCTAAACCTCACGATTTAAGTTTCTGCTTCCACCACCGTCGCATACCACAGTTAAAAAACCATGTACTGTCTTACACAGAG
>NZ_SFBV01000346.1:0-2500 GCF_007095585.1 Microcystis sp. M_OC_Ca_00000000_C217Col | reverse complement strand
AAAAGAACCCCGGAAGGGGAGTGAAATAGAACATGAAACCGTTAGCCTACAAGCAATGGGAGGACGATTGAACGTCTGACCGTGTGCCTGTTGAAGAATGAGCCGGCGACTTACAGGTTATGGCAGGTGAAGGGGGAAGACCCCACAGCCCCAGCGAAAGCGAGTCTGAACAGGGCGAAAAGTCATAATTTGTAGACCCGAACCCGGGTGATCTAACCATGGCCAGGATGAAGCTTGGGTAAAACCAAGTGGAGGTCCGAACCGACTAATGTTGAAAAATTAGCGGATGAGCTGTGGTTAGGGGTGAAATGCCAATCGAACTCGGAGCTAGCTGGTTCTCCCCGAAATGTGTTGAGGCGCAGCGGTAGTGGAAGTTTAGTCGGGGTAAAGCACTGTTTCGCCGCGGGCTGGGAGACCGGTACCAAGGCGAGGCAAACTCTGAATACGGCTAAAAAAACTACCAGTGAGACGGTGGGGGATAAGCTTCATCGTCAAGAGGGAAACAGCCCAGACCACCAGCTAAGGTCCCCAAATGATAACTAAGTGAGAAAGGAGGTGGGAGTGCATTGACAACCAGGAGGTTTGCCTAGAAGCAGCAATCCTTAAAAGAGTGCGTAATAGCTCACTGGTCAAGCGCTCCTGCGCCGAAAATGAACGGGGCTAAGTTATCTACCGAAGCTGTGGACTACATTGTAGTGGTAGGGGAGCGTTCTATAGGGGGTGAAGCAGTAGCGGCAAGCAGCTGTGGACTCTATAGAAGTGAGAATGTCGGCTTAAGTAGCGAAAATGTGGGTGAGAATCCCACACCCCGAAACCCCAAGGTTTCCTCCGCAAGGCTCGTCCGCGGAGGGTCAGTCAGGACCTAAGGCGAGGCTGAAAAGCGTAGTCGATGGACAACGGGTTAACATTCCCGTACCGATTAATGATTGTGCCGGAGAACGGAGAAGGTCAACGTCAGCTGGATGTTGGTTACCAGTGCAAGCAGTCGAGGCGATGAGAGGTGGCGAAAACACCAGGAGCTAAGACGCGAGTCCCACCTCCCACGGGAGGGAAGTGGCGCTGATCAAGCTTCCTAGAAAAGCCCGAACCACGTTAATCATTAATTGCCTGTACCCGAAACCGACACAGGTGGGGAAGTAGAGAATACTAAGGGGCGCGAGATAACTCTCTCTAAGGAACTCGGCAAAATGACCCCGTAACTTCGGGAGAAGGGGTACCCTCGCAAGAGGGTCGCAGTGAATAGGCCCAGGCGACTGTTTACCAAAAACACAGGTCTCCGCCAAGTCGTAAGACGCAGTATGGAGGCTGACGCCTGCCCAGTGCCGGAAGGTTAAGGAAGTTGGTCAGGAGTAATCTGAAGCTGACGACCGAAGCCCCGGTGAACGGCGGCCGTAACTATAACGGTCCTAAGGTAGCGAAATTCCTTGTCGGGTAAGTTCCGACCCGCACGAAAGGCGTAACGATCTGGGCACTGTCTCGGAGAGAGACTCGGCGAAATAGGATTGTCTGTGAAGATACGGACTACCTGCACCTGGACAGAAAGACCCTATGAAGCTTTACTGTAGCCTGGAATTGGCTTCGGGCTTCGCTTGCGCAGGATAGGTGGGAAGCTTTGAAACTCTCCTCGTGGGGAGGGTGGAGCTAACGGTGAGATACCACTCTGGCGAGGCTAGAATTCTAACCCTGACCCCTGATCGGGGCGGGAGACAGTTTCAGGTGGGCAGTTTGACTGGGGCGGTCGCCTCCTAAAAGGTAACGGAGGCGCGCAAAGGTTCCCTCGGTCCCGTTGGAAATGGGACGATAGAGTGCAAAAGCAGAAGGGAGCTTGACTGTGAGACCCACAAGTCGAACAGGGACGAAAGTCGGCTTTAGTGATCCGACGGCACCGCGTGGAAGGGCCGTCGCTCAACGGATAAAAGTTACTCTAGGGATAACAGGCTGATCTCCCCCAAGAGTTCACATCGACGGGGAGGTTTGGCACCTCGATGTCGGCTCATCGCAACCTGGGGCTGAAGTCGGTCCCAAGGGTTGGGCTGTTCGCCCATTAAAGCGGTACGTGAGCTGGGTTCAGAACGTCGTGAGACAGTTCGGTCCATATCCGGTGTAGGCGTAAGAGCATTGCGAGGAGCCTTCCTTAGTACGAGAGGACCGGGAAGGACGCACCGCTGGTGTACCTGTTATCGTGCCAACGGTAAACGCAGGGTAGCCATGTGCGGAGCGGATAACCGCTGAAAGCATCTAAGTGGGAAGCCCACCTCCAGATGATTGCTCTCATGGCATTAAGCCAGTAAGGTCTCGGGTAGACTACCCGTTGATAGGCTCTAGATGGAAGCTCGGTAACGAGTGCAGTCGAGGAGTACTAACCGACCGAGGGCTTGACCTGATTCTTCTTTCAACACTTTTTCCCTAGCTTTTGCAGTCTTGAGGGTTCTACCCTTCCTGGTGTCTTTAACGTGATGGCACCACTCCGATTCCATCCCGAACTCGGTTGTGAAACTTC
>NZ_SFBV01000345.1:0-10692 GCF_007095585.1 Microcystis sp. M_OC_Ca_00000000_C217Col | reverse complement strand
ACTGATAACTGATAACTGATAACTGATAACTGATAACTGATAACTGATAACTGATAACTGATAACTGATAACTGATAACTGATAACTGATAACTGATAACTGATAACTGATAACTGTCTCAACTAGGAAATTTATTTGGCACGACCACTTATACTTATATGTCTAATCTATCTTTGGGCGCGCAACCTCCCCTCGAATTTATCCCCCCTGACCTTAATCCCTTGCTTTTAAAGGGATGTCAAATCTTTTTACCTCTTTGGTTACAAACTCAAACCAACTTAAGAGAAATTTCGGCCGCCAATCTAGAAACTTTAATCACATTTTATCAAAAAAGTCAAGAGAAAAAAGTCCGTTTACTGCTCGCTTTTCGTCATCCCAGTATTAACGATCCCTACTGTATGGCCTATCTTTTGTGGAAATTAGTACCCAAAAAAGCCCAAGAGTTAGGAATAAAATTAAACAAGCCAATTCACGCTCATTTTATGTATGATCGAGGGATTCCTTTATGGGCGGGAGAAAGGGTAGGATGGTTATATTCTAAGTTAGGTGGCACACCAATTCAACGGGGAAAAGCCGATTTAATCGGATTGCGTTCGGCTCGTCGTTTATTATTAGAAGGAGATTATCCTTTAGCCGCTGCTCCGGAAGGGGCAACTAACGGACATAATGAGCTTGTCAGTGCGATTGAACCGGGTATTTCTCAATTGGCTTTTTGGGGGGTGGATGATGTCATAAAAGCTAAACAACAGCAAGAAGTAATTATTTTACCTATAGCGGTATGCACTTGCATGAGGTACAATAGAAGAGGACAATAAATTATAGACCTAGGCAGGAGCCACGACCCGATGAAGCCCTATTCTTTAGACTTGCGACAAAAGATCATCGAGACCTACGAGGAGAATAACCTCTCACAACGTGAGTTAGCCAAAAGATTTAGAGTAGCTTTAAGCTTTATCCAGAAACTAATCAAGCAGTGGCGTGAAACAGGAAATCTAAATCCCCGACCGCATGGTGGAGGACAAAAACTCAAGCTTAAGAGCGACGAAATTATCTTGCTGGGCGATTTAGTCCAAGAAAAGAAAGATGCCACCTTAGACGAGTTAAGAAAACAAATTGAGGAAAAAACACAGACGGTGGTGAGTAACTCAACAATCAGTAGAATTTTAAAACGGCTAAATTTAACTCAAAAAAAAAAGCTTACACGCTAGGGAAAGAGACACGGAAAGAGTGCAAAAATTAAGAGAAGAATATTGGGAGAAAATCCGAGATGTTAGAGCGGAAGATTTGGTTTTCGTTGACGAGTCTGGCTCTAATCTAGGGATGACAAGACTTTATGGCAGGGCTGAAAAAGGTCAGAGAGTGTATGATTCAGTTCCGTTAAACCGAGGAAAAAACGTCACGATAATTGGAGCGATAGCGCTCAAAGGCTTGCTGGCTTTTATCAATGTATTTGGAGCCGCAAATGGTTTAATATTTGAAGCATTTATTGCTACATTATTAGTTCCAAACTTGTGGAAAGGAGCTTGTGTATTAATGGATAATGCTTCGATTCATCAAAAAGAAACCCTCGAACCAATTCTTCAAGAAGTCGGTGCTAGACTGGAGTTTTTACCTCCCTATTCTCCCGATTTTTCTCCCATTGAAAACTGTTGGTCGAAAGTGAAAATACTGATTCGTTCTATGTCACCTCGTACCTATGCTGATCTAGAAAAAGCGATCGTTCAAGCCTTTAGTCAGATTACATTGCGAGACATCCATCACTGGTTTACCCATTGTTGCTATTGCGATACCCCTTTTAAAGAGCCTACCTAGTCATCCATGCTGTACCTCATTCAACTGAAACCCGCTATATTGGTATTCAGTATTTTTATCTGACTCCAGTGTGGCAAGAAATCGAGCGAATTTTGACTAATTTAGAAACCGATAGCGGTTTAGAATCAATCCCGAATTCATCCCTAGAAGAAAAGGTTTTATACGAGCGTCTTTTTCGGTTAGGAGAAAGATTATTATCCTTAATGGAGGATTTTTATCGAGATTTCTACTATCAATCTTTACCTGTAGTACCTGCCAATGGTGATGATCCAAATGAAACCCTAGCCAAACGTTTAGCCAATTTATTAGATGTGGCCCTACAAACCGCAGAAAAGTATTTTAATGTTTCTCCTAATGGTAATGTAATCGATCGCTGTCGTCGTTTAGAACAAGCAGGATGGGAACGCATTTATCGGGAAGAATTAAAACCCACTCATTCTATTTCTCCCCTTGAATTAGGATTAGCTGATCGCCTTGCTGATGAAGCTAATTTAAAAATGTGGCACATGAGAATTGTGGAAAGTTTTGTGTCAGTAACTGGTTATTATGTCAAAGAAAAACCCACCGTAGAAAGATTTGCTGAGACAATTTTATTACTCTGGGATTTAGTAACAAGAATTAAGGGAGGTAATCCCTTTTTTCGTCCCCAAATTGGTCAACAAAAAGCGATAATAACTATTGGTAAACCTATTTCTGTATCCGAGCGCTATGCTGATTATAAAAGCGATCGACGCTCGGCCGTAGCACAATTAACCCAAGATTTACAAACCAGTTTAGAAAGTTTAATTATTCATCAGCAGACCCTAGTATAGGAGATAGTACGGGAATCTGGAAAAACTCAATACCGAAAACCCTACCCCGGTCGGGGAATCTTTTATCTATCCTAAAAGTGTAGAGATAAACCAACATCTCTAGCGTTAAGAGAACTTCGGAGGTGAATTATATGGCACTTATACGTTGGGAACCTTTCAGAGAAGTAGAAAGCCTACAAAAAGAAATGAATCGCTTGTTTGACCGTCTTGTGCCGACTGATGTAGGCAATGGCGAAAAAATGGGGTTATCCTTCATCCCGGCGGCGGAAATGACCGAAACGGCAGAGGCAGTTCAGCTTAAACTGGAAATACCTGGTATGGAAGCCAAAGACCTCAATGTGGAAGTAACAGCCGATAGTCTGACCATTAATGGTGAAAGGAAATCGGAAATTAAAACCGAAGAAGAAGGGTTTACCCGCACTGAATTCCGTTATGGTAAATTCCATCGGGTTATTCCTCTACCGGTTCGGGTTGATAACAATAACGTGACTGCTGAATACAAAGATGGCATTCTCAATCTCACTCTCCCGAAAGCGGAAGAAGAAAAAAATAAAGTGGTGAAAGTGTCCATCAGTCCTGCCATTGCTCAATAGGGTAGCACTCATTGTCCGGTCTTGGGCGAAAGAGTTAACCTGGTCTGATTAAACCAAAGCGGGAGTATTAAATCATACTTCCGCTTTTAGCTTCTTAACCTTTTAATTTAAAACTTCTAACACTGCTTGGGGTGATAATTTATCTTTAAACCAGATAACCTGAGCGGGTAGATTTTGAAATTTAACTCCAGCTTTTTCTAGATTTAACCGTTCCGATACGGCTAAAATTAGATTATTTGCTTGGGCCGATTTAACCTGTAAAAATTTCTTTTGTAGGTATTCTGGTCGCCAATAACCAACAATTTCGAGGAGAAAAACGCGACCATCGGGATGCACTAAACGGAAATCGGGAATCATCACTCCTCCGGGTAAAGGCACTAAATCCACTTCCCTTTCTAGTTGCCATTCAGTTTTTAACTGTAACCAACGTTTAGCGAAAGATTCCTCTAACATACTATCGTAGGGTTTACCTGGGGAATAGTGGGACACCAGACCACAGTTATCCTCTAAATTGAACTGTTGTTTTTTAATAGTTCCTGTGTAGGAATCTTTGTACTGTAATTGTGCCTTCAGATTCCAGTGAGTAACATGGAGTAAGGCAGGAATTAATTTAGCGATTTCAATGCCATAACGACTGTTAGCTTTAAATAAACTGGTGGGACCATCGATAGTAATAGTAAATCCCGTGTCGGCATCCCCTTCGATATAAGTCATTAAACGAAATAGTTTTAGATAGCGAAAGAGATATTTATATTCCCCTGGATCGTTGCGGTGGACGTTGATAATTAAATAACTGGCCCGATAAAAAATCCCTTGAATTTGCGAGAGGTTAAAACGATGAATTAAGTTTTCGGGGGTGGGAGCATCAAATTGAGTGAGAATTTTATTCTCCGCTAAATCAGCATAAAGTCCTTTTTCTAGAGCTACTGGAAAAATTTCTTGATTTAATTCTTGGCTGAGTTGCTGGGCAATTTTCTCCAGAATTAGCGATCGATTTTGGGGAATAGGAACAAAGTTGGCCGCTTGTTCAAAAACTCTTTTTCTTAATTCCTGTGGTTCTAAGGGACTAATAATCTCAAAGGTGGCAAAATGATTGGTTAACAGGTGAGCAAATCCCCGTTTAATTTTATAATCGGGACTGTCTCCCTCCAAGATTAGGAGTTTTTGGCTTAATTCTCCCTTACTTTCACCGATACTTTCCTGAAAACAGGTGATTTGTTCTTTAGCGATCGCCAGATAATCAGGAGCGATCGGTAAGCGTTTGGGAATAATTGTCTCGCCATTTTGACGGGAAATCAATAAATCGGTCGGTAACATGGCAAACTAGAGAAGAATAGTCAGATGGGGAAAGGTGGGACGACAAGGAAAGGTCGAAACCCCAAAAATCCCCCGATTCTAACTATTTTGGTCGAGATAACGCTCTAAATCTTCGATCACACGGGTTAATTCTGCTTCTGTGGTTAAGCGCAGGCGATCGTCGCGAACCGTTAGCAAAACTTTAGCCGAAAAAGGATTCGGATAAATATTGGGATTACAAAACACTTCCAGAAACACATCACCAGTGTGCTGATATTCCAGCGGTTTTTGGGGTTGGGGTTTACCACCACTAGCGGCATTACTGGCGATCGCTTTTAGGCGATCAAGTAGAATATTAATTTCCCTTTGCAAATCCAGAGCAGCACTGGGACTGAAACGAAAAGTAACGGAACCTTGCAAGAGATTAAGAGTTAAAGGAATCATGGAAAAAATCAGGTTAAGAGGAAGCCTGAAGTCAATTATATTAATTTGGGGAAATTTGGGGAAATTGGGTTTTGGGGGATTGTTCAGTAATCAGTAATCAGTCAGGTTCTTCGTTACTAAGTCCGGAGTGAACTGAAAACTCACCACTGATAACTCACCACTGATAACTGATAACTGATAACTGATAACTGATAACTGAAGTTACCGACGCGGAACGAGATTAATCCGGCCTTCGTCCATTTCATCCATGAGTAACTCTAGGGCCTCGTAATCCACATCAGAAACGTAGCCAAGACGACCGAGGAGTTCATTAATTCCGTTCTCGATTTCTGGCGTGATTTTACGATAATATAGGGCTTGTTCCACTAATTGGCGGATAGTCGGCTGGGTATCCACAATTTTCTTACTCTAGTTCGATAAATCTAATTTCCGTATCCTGCTTTACTTTATTTCAGCAAAAACACCAGTATAATTTTGGCTCATCATCAGTCATTCGGGGTTAGAGCTTAAACCTAACGACTTTCCCCTGATGTTTACCCCAGTAAGTCCTGATCACTGTTCCCTTTTACTCCCCAGATCCCAAGGTTAGCCCAAAACTGGTTCCTTGCCACAGGGTCGAAGGTTAAAAAAAGATTAATCTTTTCAGGAGAGAGAAAATTGATCGAGACCGGGGTCACAAAATCAGAAAGTTAGGACATAATAGCGGTATCTGATTTCCAGTTAAAAGGTACATTTTATGAATTTCCAAGTCCAGCCATGAAAAGTCCTGTAAAAGTCCCAGAAATTGCTCTATTTGAGCCAAACGGCTATATTACCGCCGCCAACGTCCTAGAATTTCAAGAGCAGCTCACCAATCTGGTGAACCAGAATAGCTCCATCACTTTTCTCGTGGATATGAGCAGGGTGGAATTCCTCGACAGTGCCGGATTAATGGCTTTAGTTACCGCCTTTCGTCTGGCTCAAAGTCAAGGAAAATCCTTCAATATCTGTTCTATTCCACCTTCAGTCAAGATTATCTTTGAATTAACCCAACTAGACCGGGTTCTCTCGATTTTCCCTAGCCGTGCTGACTTTGATGCTGTTATCACCCTCACCCAAGCGGCGTAAGCAGACAAAATAGGGTTTCTCGCCGCAATTTCTCGGCTACAATCTCAATTCTCCCCGTAAATCACCTCTTGACCGGGCAGATTCCCATTTGTACAACCGACTCCTCAGGACAACAATTTTTCTCAAGGAGAGCCATTATACTGTTGAGATGGCTCTCCTCCTTTTTGGATATTATTTCTGGGACAAACTACCGTACACTTGTTCGGAGCAGCTCACAAAAGACTGTCTGTTAAGAAATTCCATGACTTTAGTGATGACAGGGGGGAAGGGGGGCAAGATGGTAGATAGGTAATGAGTAGTAATTTCCTAGAATCCATGACAGTCAACAATCTCCAGTATGCTTATTTTCCCGGTTGTGTCGCTCAAGGTGCCTGTCGGGAACTATACTTATCCACGGCAGCCCTGACGGAAGCTTTGGGGATTAATTTAGTCGAACTCAAAAAAGCTGCCTGTTGTGGTTCGGGAACCTATAAGGAAGATTCGCAACTCTTGGAAGATACTGTCAATGCGCGCAATATTGCCCTAGCGGAAGCCCTCAATTTACCCCTGTTGACTCACTGTAGCACCTGTCAGGGAGTGATCGGTCATGTGGATGAGCGCTTGAAGGAAGCAAAGCATAATAATCCCAATTATGTTGAGGAAGTTAATAATTATTTACAGAAAGAACATTGTTCCCCCTACCAAGGAACGACAACGGTTAAGCACCTACTCTGGGCAATTGTGGGCGATTATGGCTTAGATAATTTGGCGGCCAAGGTGGTTCGTCCCTTATCAGGCTTAAATTGCGCCGGTTTTTATGGTTGTTATCTCCTGCGCGCCCAGGATACTCTCCCCTACGATAATCCCTTTCAGCCGGAATCCCTAGAAAATGTCTTTCGAGCGGTGGGAGCAAATCCGATTTATTATCAAGGACGCACTCAATGCTGTGGTTGGCCCCTGTCCAGTTATGCCACCACCCAATCGTTCCAAATGGCAGGAAAACACATTTTAGAGGCCATGGCAGCCGGGGCAGATTGTTTAGTCACCCCTTGTCCTTTATGCCATCTTAATCTTGATTCCCGACAACCGGAAGTGGCAAAAGCGATCGGTCGAAGTTTAGGTTTACCCGTGTTGCATTTTTCCCAATTAGTCGCTTTAGCGGTGGGAGTGAGTCCTGATCGTTTAGGATTAGATCGACACATCGTTTCCACCAAATCCCTCTTAAAGAAATTGGGGTTTTAGAACTCAATCAGGAGTGTTAGCAATGGATTGGTTAAAAAGAATTTTCGGCTTAGATAAACCGGCCGATGCCGCTCGTGCGATCGCAGGTAAAGCCGCTGCTGCCGGTATTCCCCCCGAAAGAGTCGGATTAGACGGAAAATACGACGAAAGCGGCCTAGCTAAACGAGTAGTTTTAGCTTTTGACGAGACACCGGATTTAGCTGATGAAGACAAATTGTGGGTCGCTCAAACTGGTGGTAAGGTTGTACTAAAAGGCAAGGTTTCCAATCAGGCGACTTTAGATAAAATGGTGGCCATTGCCAGTAAAGTCCATGGGGCAACCAGCGTCGATACCAGTCAAGTAACTATTGGGTGAAGTCGAACGGCTATATTCCCCGCGAAAATTAACCACTAAAACCCAGAGGGTTTTTGCTAGGGTGGATAACTCCAAGACTGGCAATCGCCCTCAGCCGGCTGCTGTAAAATGGGAGGGATAGATACAACTCAGGAGAAAAGACCCCAGTGCCGTACAACCCCGCAGAAATCGAACAGAAATGGCAGAAGATTTGGCAGCAAATGGGATTGGACAAAACCCCAGAAAACGCCGATAAACCGAAATTTTACGCCCTCTCCATGTTCCCCTATCCATCGGGCAACCTGCACATGGGTCACGTTCGCAACTATACTATTACCGATGTGATTGCCCGTCTGAAAAGAATGCAGGGTTATCGCGTGCTGCATCCCATGGGGTGGGATGCTTTCGGATTACCCGCAGAAAATGCCGCCATTGAAAGGGGAGTTCCTCCGGCAAAATGGACTGATCAAAATATTGCCCAGATGAAACGGCAATTACAACAGTTAGGATTATCTATCGATTGGGAAAGAGAAGTTGCCACCTGTTCCCCAGAATATTATCGTTGGACCCAATGGCTATTTTTACAGTTTTTTGAATCAGGATTAGCCTACCAAAAAGAAGCGGCAGTGAATTGGGATCCTATCGATCAAACTGTCTTAGCAAATGAACAGGTAGATAGTGAAGGAAAATCTTGGCGATCGGGTGCTAAAGTAGAAAGAAAGTTACTCCGGCAATGGTTCCTAAAAATCACCGATTATGCCGAACAATTACTCACTGATTTAGATAAACTTACCGGTTGGCCAGAAAGGGTTAAAACCATGCAGGCGAACTGGATTGGTAAATCGGTAGGTGCTTATTTAGAATTTCCTCTTGTTAACTCCACAGAAAAAATTGCTGTTTTTACCACTCGTCCCGATACGGTTTATGGAGTGACTTATGTGGTACTTGCTCCCGAACATCCCTTAACTTTACAAGTTACCACTCCCGAACAAAAATCGGCCGTAGAAACTTTTATTCAAGAGATAGCCAGCGAAAGCGAATTAGAAAGAACCGCCGAAGATAAACCCAAACGCGGTATTAAAACCGGAGGAATGGCAATTAATCCTTTTACTGGTGAAGAAATTCCGATTTTAATTGCTGATTATGTCCTCTACGAATACGGGACAGGGGCAGTGATGGGAGTCCCGGCTCACGACAGTCGCGATTTTAAATTCGCTCGGGAAAATAACCTGCCAATTAAGATAGTTATTACTCCAGAAAGTGGCGAAATTGAGTTAAAAGATGCTTACACAGAAGCGGGAATTATGATTAATTCCGCTCAATTTAATGGACTTAATTCTACAGCAGGAAAAACCGCTATTATTGATTATGCCACTGCTCAAGGTTACGGCAAAGCTAGAATACAATATCGCCTCCGGGATTGGTTAATTTCCCGTCAAAGATATTGGGGTTGTCCGATTCCAGTTATCCACTGTCCTCACTGTGGAACCGTGCCAGTACCTATCAATAATTTACCCGTTACTTTACCAGAAAATGTCGAATTTAGCGGTCGAGGTGCTTCTCCTTTAGCCAAATTAGAAGACTGGGTAAATGTGGATTGTCCTCGCTGTGGAACTCCCGCAAAACGGGAAACGGACACCATGGATACCTTTATCGATTCTAGTTGGTATTTCCTCCGTTATACCGATGCTAAAAATGAAGATATACCCTTTCAATTCGAGAAGGTTAATGATTGGATGCCCGTGGATCAATACGTCGGAGGAATCGAACACGCTATCCTACATTTACTCTATTCTCGTTTCTTTACCAAAGTTTTAAGAGACCGAGGTTTAGTTAATGTCGATGAACCTTTTAACCGTCTGTTAACCCAGGGAATGGTACAGGGATTAACCTACAAAAATCCCGAAACTGGCAAATATGTCCCCGCAGAAAATGTTATCTATAAAGAGGATAAATATTACGATAAAGACACGGGAGAAGTTCTTTCTTTCTTCTTTGAAAAAATGTCTAAGTCGAAATATAACGGCGTTGATCCTCTGAAAGTCCTGGAAAAATATGGTGCTGATACTGCCCGAATGTTTATACTTTTTACTGCACCCCCAGAAAAAGATTTACAGTGGGAAGATGCAGGGGTAGAAGGACAATTTCGCTTTCTTAATCGGGTGTGGCGTTTAGTCAGTGAATATATTGAAAATAAACCCAAGCAAGTCAAAAAAATAGAGACTTTCTCGAAAATTGACAAGGAGTTAAGACGGGCAATTCACACCGCTATTAAAGAAATCTCCGAGGATTTAGAAGGAGATTATCAATTTAATACCGCCATTTCCGAATTAATGAAACTCAGTAACGCTTTAGGGGATAATAAGTGTTTTGAATCCCCCATTTATCGGGAAGGAATCGAAACCTTATTAATCTTACTTTCCCTTTTTGCTCCCCATCTTAGCGAAGAATTATGGCAAGCTTTAGGCCATAGCCAATCAATTCACCTGCAACCCTGGCCAAAAGTTGATCCTACTGCCCTGATTGTGGACGAGATTACCCTTGTCATCCAAATTTTGGGAAAAACCAGAGGCACGATACAAGTTCCCGCTAGTGCCGATAAAAGCACCCTAGAAACCCTCGCCCTGGAATCGGAAATCGCCCAACGTTATTTAGAGGGTAAGGAAATCAAAAAAGTGATTGTTGTCCCGGGCAAATTAGTTAACTTTGTCGTGGTTTAAATGACAGCAATTATCACAATGGTAGGGAATTAAGAACCTTTTCAGTTATCAGTGACTATCAGATGCCTCCTTATTAAGGGGGATCCCCCCGCCTATCGGCACCCCCCTTATCAAGGGGGGCAGGGGGGATCGAACCTAAAATCCATTTTTAATTTAATTATAACCAGCTACTTAACACTTTCTATCAAAAACTATCGATAGATGGTAAAATATACAATTAGCATTGTCTGTAAATAGGGTTTGCTGAATAAATATGAAATGTAGGCGAGGTAAGGACTTTAGGGCCTTTCTCGCAAAACCTTGCACCTGTTTTGCGAGAATCGTGGTTCAAAACCTTGCCTCTTCATCAGCGA
>NZ_SFBV01000344.1:0-5623 GCF_007095585.1 Microcystis sp. M_OC_Ca_00000000_C217Col | reverse complement strand
TCACATTCGGTTTGTTGCAAGGGCGAGTGATTGCCGTTGTCCATACAGAACGTGAGGATTGCACCCGTATTATTTCTGCAAGAAAAGCGACGAAATATGAACAACGAACCTACTTCGAGTAACCCTCAAACTGATTGGCAACGATTGGATGCGATGAGCGATGAAGATATTGATTGATCAGATTGTCCAGAGATTACGCCAGAAATGTTTGCTCAGGCGGTAGTGCGGCGGGGTTTACCTGCTACAAAAGCCAAGGCTCAAGTTATACTCCCCATTGATAGCGATGTATTGTAAAGTTTCAATAGAAATATAGTCAGATATAGTCAGGCATGGCAATATATGGACATGAAGCTATCAGACTATTGTTCGTCACGGGATTTGCTTCGTGTAGGCTAGACTGTAAGCAGCTAACTAAATCACCCTCTTATGATAGAGATTTCCCCATGCCCCAAGCCTTGAAAGCAATTTATCATAGTGGTACGTTCATCCTTCAAACAGCTTACGATTTACCTGACGGCACTGAGGTGGAGCTTTTTGTAAAATCACCTCAAATTATTCCCCCAAAGATTACCGATATTGCGGCTAGGCAGAATTTTTTAAGGCTGCTTGTTGAGCGAATGCAACAAAACCCCATTCCCTCTAATGCTCCCCAGTTTACTAGAGATATGTTGCATGAACGCCGTTGACACAAATGTTTTAATTTACGTCAATGATTCGCGTAATCCTAGTAAGCAGGCAATCGCAGCTTCTCTAGTAGCTAATCTGACAGAGGGAGTTTTAATTTGGCAGGTTGCCTGCGAATATTTAGCGGCAAGCCGCAAACTTGAGCCATTTGGGTATGACAGAGCGCAAGCCTATCAGTACATTCGAGATTTGCAACAGGTTTGGTACACAGCTTTGCCAACTTGGGCTGTGATTAATCGCGCTGAGGACTTGATGAGCCGTTTTAGTTTGTCTCATTGGGATTCGATGGTGGTTGCTGCTTGTTGGGAAGCAAACGTCGAAACTCTCTATACAGAAGACTTTGGGTATTCAGACATTGATGGGCTGAAAATTGTCAATCCTTTCAAGAGTCCCTAAACCTGCCGCAGCATAATTCGTAGGGTGCGTTCCCTAATGTGACTCTACTGCTCCACCGATCGATTTTTGGGGAACGCACCATGCACATTGATTGAAGCTGTGGGTTTAAGTGCGATGCCGCTCTGGTGGACTGAGTGCGATGCCGAAGGCACTGCGTAGCAGATCGCTGCTCTTGTAGCTTGGGTTGACGGCTGTTACCCAACTCCCTCAAAACCAAGATTAAATGCAGTAGGATAGACGTGGGATAGATTTTCTAGATTGCCGTGAGCGAAACCGTCTATATTGAAACCAGTGTTATTGGTTATCTGACAGCCAGATCGACCAAAAACCTGATTATTGCTGCCAATATTGAAATAACACGGGAATGGTGGGAATTTCGTCGAAACGACTTTATTCTGTACACTTCGGAGGCTGTCCTAGAGGAAGTAGCTAAAGGGGATACAGCGATCGCCTCCCAAAGGCTGGATATTTTGCGTGATTTTCCCTTGTTAGCATTGAATGACGCTGCACAAGATTTGGCTAAACAATTCTTAACCCGCAGTAATCTGCCTCCAAAAGCGAAAGTTGACGCGATCCACATTGCCGCCGCAACTGTCCACGGCATGGATTATCTGTTAACGTGGAACTGTAAGCATATTGCTAATGCTCAAATACAGGGTAAGTTAGCTGAGATTACCCTTGGTTGTGGCTATGTATTGCCTATCCTTTGCACACCCAACGAACTAATGGGAGATTAAGTCATGTGGACAGATGAAATTGTCGAGGAGATCCACCGAATCCGTGAAGAGTATGCCAAGTCCTTCAACTATGACTTGGATGCAATCTTTGCAGACCTACGCAAAAAGGAAGCAGCAAGCGGCAGAGAAGTCGTAAACTTATTGCGAAAGCCCAGTCTAACAAGTCGTTGGAGCGGCCAGGCTAGAGAGCTTGATGATGGGATCAAGGATGCTAACCGCCGCTCAACTTAGTTGTTCCCCACTTCCCACGAAAAACTTTTTCCCTATGTGGGGAAAGATTCGCCAATAGACTGGACAAGAATCTCTAGATGGGCGAGGCTATGGGTGGCCATAGCAGTAAATCGCAGACGACTGGTGGGAACGGTAGGAGGACGAATGGCGGGGGCAAAAATCCCTTTTTCTAGCAGTTTTTGCGATAATTCTAGGGCTTTACCCGGATTGGCCACCGGTAAACATAAAATCGCCGCTTCCGAAGGCAATATATTAAAATTATTTAATTTACTCTTGACAAAATTAATATTTTGGTGTAAGTTTTGGCGACGTTCCGGTTCCAGACGAATAATCTCTAAAGCCATTTTAGCGGCGGCGGTGTCGGCGGGGGATAAACCGGTAGTATAAATCCAGGTGGCGGCGCGATTGCGGATAAAATCGATAATTTTGGCGTTTCCGGTCACATATCCCCCTAAACTGCCTAAAGCTTTACTCAGGGTCCCCATCTGAATTAATTCCCGTCCTTGACAACCACAATATTCCACGCAACCTGTGCCATTTTCCCCCATAACTCCGGTAGCGTGGGCCTCGTCCACCAAAACCATACAATTATAAATCTCGGCTAGAGCGAGAATTCCCGCTAGGGGACAGATATCCCCATCCATACTAAACACTGTATCAGTGAGCAGTAAACAATGACGATAGTGATGACGGTGGGCTAATAACTGATTTTCTAAGTCTTCGAGACTATTGTGCCGGTATTCTTTCACCGTGGCACCGCTTAACTTGGCTCCATTTTTGAGGCTAGAGTGATTGTATTGATCGCCTAAAATCAGGTCTTTCTGCGCCACTAAACAGGTAATTGTCCCCAAATTGGCTAAATATCCCGAACTAAAAACAATCGCGTCTTCGCTATTTTTAAAGGATGCGATCGCTAATTCTAAATCTCGATGAATATCTCGGTGTCCACTTAATAGACGCGAGCCGGTGCTTCCAGTTCCATAGCTTTGTGTCGCTGCTATGGCTGCTGCGATCATTCTTTCATCGGCTGCTAATCCCAGATAATCATTACTGCCAAAATTAATCAGCGATCGACCCTCTAATTCTATAACGGCTCCGCCCCGGCCTTGAATGGTTTTAACCCTTCGATACCAATTGGCCCGATGGAGGGTTTTTAAGCTATCCTCGATCCAAGAGTAAGGATGATTCATGGGTGATTTGTCAATATATAGCCAGATTATTGCCGAAAAAGGCTCTTTTAAGGGTTAATAGTTTCGTAAAAACGACAATCTTGACAGGGACCGGAGGGGTTAATCGCACAGCGCAACAGTTCAGATCTGGCGTTAAAATGACAACTAGCATCCCCCATCACCCAACGTCCTTCAATCAAACTTTTTTCGTTAGGAGTGGGAGCAGTTTGTACATAAAGGGAAATTTTGCGTAAACAATAGCCACCAATCTTGTATTGGTACTGGTGGTGACGTTCCAAAACCGCATAGGTTTGTCCTTTTAAGGCCAAATAATTACCCGGTTGTGGCATCCAATCCAACTGTATCTCTCCCAAACTTTGCCGCGGATGGGTTAGAATAACCTCCGTTGTTAATGAATCTTGCTCCATGATTATCCCTGTATTCTGGGCTACCTTTGCTCAATGGTAGCTTAGATCTCTGGCTCTCTTATTCTTTGTGTGATAAGTTTAACTTATATAATAGCGATCAATCTTTGTGTCCTTTGTGTCTCTGTGGTTCGTTCCACTCACTCTAGAATTGCCAATTTCCCGATTAGAGTAGAAGATAAACCGCAGGATTTTTCCGAGAATTGACTTTATGGTTTACCCCATCCCGCCTGAAGATAATCTACCGCAAAAATTTCCGAAAATTCCCTTAGATCGTCGGGCTTATGCTTTCCTGATCGACTTTGCCTCGATCTGGTTTTTAAGCTCCTTTGCTAATAGTGCGCCTGTACTGCAATTCTTCCTTTTTCTCCTGATCTGGTGGTGTTTGCGGGTGTTATTAGTAGCGCAGAATCAGGGTCAGAGTTTAGGACGTTGGGCCTTGGATATGAAGATCATCGATCTGCGACTTCAGCGTTTACCCGGAATTTTGGAGTTAAGCAAAAGAGAGGCGATCGCTGGTGGGGGGGCAGCTTTAATGATGGTAGGGTTAAATACTTTTTTTGGCAATCCTTTAAGTTTGATTTTATTATCTTCGCCCCTTTTCGCCGATTGTGGTATGGCGATCGGTGATGAGCAATTTAACCGAGCTTTCCATGATCGCATCGGTGGCACGATTGTTATTCCCACCCGTCGGGGTTTTTCTCTCGATCTACGTTTAAGAAGGCTTTGGTATCAAGTTAAGGGCAGAATGAGAAGATAAATATCAGTTATCAGTTATCAGTTATCAGTGATCAGTTTTAAGTTTTGAGTTTTAAGTTTTGAGTGATACTAAATCCGGTTATTAAAAACTGGTTATTTATTCCCCCTTTTGCCTTTTGCCGTTCGGCTGTCCTGATATATAGCCTATACTCAACGGATTTAGTATTATTCCCCCATCCGACGGGCATCGGTGGGGGACAAGAAATTAGTCTATTAGGAGTTTACCAAAATGTCAGAAGACAGATTAGAGCGGATCGAGAGAATAGTGGAATCGAACGCTCGCGCGATTCAAGCCCTAGCTGATGCCGTCGCTAGTGACCGCGAAGAACGGAAACAAGAGAAAAAAGGGCTTTACGATTACCTAGCTCGAATAGCAAGCGCACAATCAGATTTTTATGAGACTCAAGCCGATTTTTACCGGCATCTAGAGAGAATGGATAATCGACACGCTCAAATGATTGAAATCATCCGACAGATTAACGAGAACAGAAGAGATCAAGCCTAACCTCTAGAAGTTGCCCGTAGCCGTGCCTACGGGCTTAATTAAGCCCGCGTAGATATTGTGATAATAACCGTTATAAGTACCTAGGCAAAATTATTTACACATGACGATCATTGCCCCGTAAGGGTTTTAGCTCGATCGGGCAGGTAATTAATTTTGCATGACTACTTAGCAGTTTTTATCAGAATGAGGCATGGGCAAGGGGCTTAAGCCCTTTGTTGGCAAAACTTGTCGATACCTCAGTAACGTGAAAAGCGCTATAAATAGCAGTTTCCCAGCATCTTTTCACTGTTTACTGTTTACCGATCACTGAAAAAGGCGGGATCGGCCGGGATCGAACCGGCGGCCTAGTGCTTAGGAGGCACTCGCTCTATCCAACTGAGCTACGACCCCAATTTTTTCCCTAACCATGATAAGACATCCACGGCTAAACTGTTGATTGCCGTGGATTATTTAGGGTTTGCTGAATAAATCTAACAACCTTGTTGGATAAGGTTTTTAGACTTTTTTCCCTCAAAAAGTGCCGACCATTGGAGTGATTGGGGGGAAAATTCCGGGACTTTTTCCCTGAAAATTAGGTAATTGACCACCTGAAAATCGGTAAAACCCCACACCCGTTACAGTAGAGCAGGAAGTCGCCTTCCCACCCCCTGCTTCAAAACCGGACTTACGACTTTCGCCGTATCCGGCTCCTGAGTAACTAGGCTACTGTCATTAGTA
>NZ_SFBV01000343.1:0-3011 GCF_007095585.1 Microcystis sp. M_OC_Ca_00000000_C217Col | reverse complement strand
GTGGACTCTGTGTAAGACAGTACATGGTTTTTAACTGTGGTATGCGACGGTGGTGGAAGCAGAAACTTAAATCGTGAGGTTTAGGAATCGCCGCACTTTTAGGGCGGCGAGGATGTCAACAGGAGGCAGGAAATAGGGTGATAGGGTTTTGGGGTGATAGGGTTTTGGGGTGATAGGGTTTTGGGGTGATAGGGTGATGAGACAGCTTCCCCACTTCCCCACTTCCCCACTTCCCCACTTCCCCACTTCCCCACTTCCCCATCCCCCCACTTCCCCACTTCCCCACTTCCCCACTTCCCCACTTCCCCACTTCCCCACTTCCCCACTTCCCCACTTCCCCATCCCCCCACTTCCCACTCCCCGATTTCCCCAAGGTAACAAAACCAGATATTCTACTAAATAGTCGCCTATCACACCAGCCTGATCTCGTGGTCGTCCAATGCAGTTTGCCAAGATATTAATCGCCAATCGCGGGGAAATCGCCTTAAGAATCCTTCATAGTTGCGAAGAATTGGGCATTAGAACCGTTGCCGTCCACTCTACCATCGATCGCCATGCCCTTCATGTTCAATTGGCCGATGAGAGTGTTTGTATTGGTCCGCCTCCGAGCAGCAAAAGTTACTTAAACATCCCTAATATCATCTCGGCTGCCCTAACACGCAACGCCACGGCCATCCATCCTGGTTACGGTTTTTTGGCAGAAAACGCCCGCTTTGCCGAAATTTGTGCCGATCATCAGTTAACTTTTATCGGTCCGTCTCCCAGTGCTATTCTGGCTATGGGCGATAAATCTACCGCTAAAAAAACCATGCAAAAAGCGGGAGTTGCCACTATCCCCGGCAGTGGTGGTTTAATTACCTCGGAAGCGGAAGCAAAGCGTATCGCTGATGACATCGGTTATCCTGTCCTGATTAAAGCCACTGCTGGCGGTGGAGGGCGTGGGATGCGTCTTGTCAAGAGTGCAGATGAACTAGGTGATATGTTAAAAGCCGCCCAAGGCGAAGCAGAAGCGGCTTTTGGCAATTCGGGAGTATATCTAGAAAAATTTATCGAATGTCCCCGACATATCGAGTTTCAGATTTTGGCCGATAGTCACGGTAACGTAATCCATTTAGGAGAAAGAGACTGTTCGATTCAGCGACGACACCAAAAACTGCTAGAAGAGGCACCTAGCCCCTTCTTAACGCCCCATTTACGCTCAAAAATGGGTAATGCCGCCGTTAAAGCCGCTAAATCGATTAATTACGTCGGGGTGGGAACCGTGGAATTTTTAGTCGATAAACACGGTAATTTTTACTTCATGGAAATGAACACCCGTATTCAGGTGGAACACCCGGTCACGGAGATGATCACGGGGATGGACCTGATCCGAGAACAAATTCGGGTGGCACAGGGCGAAAAACTGCAAATTAAGCAAGATCAGGTGATATTTAGAGGGCATTCGATCGAGTGTCGCATTAATGCCGAGGATCCCGATCACAATTTTCGTCCTCACCCCGGCAAAATTAGCGGTTATCTGCCCCCCGGTGGCCCTGGTGTCCGCATGGATTCCCACGTTTACACCGATTACGAAATCCCCCCCTATTACGATTCCCTAATCGGTAAGTTAATTGTCTGGGGAGAAAATCGCGAAACTGCCATTAAACGCATGAAACGCGCCCTACGGGAATGTGCGATCACGGGAGTACCGACGACTATTGATTTCCATCGTAAAATACTGGAAACTCCCGCCTTTTTAGCTGGAGATGTTTACACTAATTTCATCCAGGAACATCTCTTGCCCTAGCGCGTTACCATAAATTTTAAAGTGGGTGGGTGGAATTAAATATAAGATGAACGTAGGTTGGGTTGAAGCATGAAACCCAACCCCCGCTCATGTTACGCTACCGCTAACCCATCCTACAAATAATTGTGCCTCCCTACTAGGGCGTTACCATGAATTTTAGACGAGAGTAGGTTGGGGATAATAATGACAGTAGAAGTTAAATTTAACTCGTTTCAACTCAACGATGAACAGTTTTTTCAACTTTGTCAGGATAACCGAGATTTACGTTTGGAACGCAACGCGAAAGGAGATTTAATTATTATGCCACCGACTGGAGGAGAAACCAGCAATTCTAACGCTGGAATCACTGCCCAATTATGGTTATGGAATAACCTAAATAAATTAGGTGTGGTTTTTGATTCTTCTGGAGGATTTAAACTACCTAACGGGGCCGATCGCTCTCCCGATGCTGCTTGGATACCTTTAGAAAAATGGCAAGCTTTAACCCCACAACAAAAGGAAAGATTTTTACCTCTATCTCCCGATTTTGTCATTGAATTAATGTCTCCTAGTGATAGCCTAGAAACTGCTAGGAAAAAAATGCAGGAATATTTAGATAACGGGACTCGTTTAGGTTGGTTAATCAATAGAAAAACTAGAGAAGTAGAAATTTATCGTCAAGGACAGGCAGTAGAAATTTTAACTAATCCAGAGAGTTTATCGGGGGAAAATATTTTATCTCAATTTGTCTTAGAACTTGATAATATTTGGTAATTATATAATCCTATAAATATAAAAGAGAATCTATGATGACAGTAGTAGAAATTAAATTTGAATCTTGGCAACTCAGCGATGAACAATTCTTTCAACTGTGTCAGGATAACCGAGATTTACGTTTGGAACGCAACGCGAAAGGAGATTTAATTATTATGCCACCGACGGGGGGAAAAACGGGCAATAGTAACGGTAGAATCACCCAACAATTATTTAATTGGTCAGATAACAATGGTACGGGTATCGCTTTTGATTCCTCCACAGGATTTAAACTCCCGAATGGGGCCGATCGCTCTCCCGATGCTGCTTGGATACCTTTAGAAAAATGGCAAGCTTTAACCCCGCAACAAAAGGCAGGGTAATCGCGCGTCGTTTTGTATAGATGGTAACAGACAAAAATCCCTAACTGTTAATTTGGTGACGACGAACTGGCCTGAGTTAATCTGAGAGGAAGTGAAAAATCCTGTATTTT
>NZ_SFBV01000342.1:0-10378 GCF_007095585.1 Microcystis sp. M_OC_Ca_00000000_C217Col | reverse complement strand
AGTGGTGGTCATTGGTTTATGATTCCTATTAAGTTATCGAGGTACGATTGATTGATGATGTTTCTATCTTAGAGAGTTTGTAACGGTTTGTAAAGGGGTTTGACGATATTGTTACTTATGCTATTGATAAGTTTAGCTGATATTAGAGGGGGAAAAATAGAAACCCACTGTAAACGTCGCTTCCCTCTATGCTTTCTCCAGAAAAATGGCGACAATCAATAGCACGGCGAGTAAGATAGTTACAGATGAGCAACGTGGCACTTCTAAGATGGATGTGGTTGTTATTGCGGTGCGCTCAATATCTGGGCTGTGCTGAGACTGTACCATTGAATCAGAGATTGGCTGAGTTGGTGAGCCGAATAACAGCACTGAAAGCGAAAGAAAAGGTAAAAGCAAAGTAGGGAAACTACGATGGGTAATGAAATCATTAAAATCATTAAAATCATTAAAATCTTTCTCGCCTCCTCATCTGAATTGAAAGATGATAGAGAACAATTTGAAATATTTATCAACCGTAAAAACAAAGAATACATAGAAAAGGGAATATTTTTAGAATTAGTTGTCTGGGAAGATTTTATCGATGCTATGTCAAAAACGCGCCTACAAGATGAATACAATAAAGCGATTACACAGTGCCATATTTTTGTCAGTCTCTTTCATACTAAAGTAGGTAAATACACTGAAGAAGAATTTACCAAAGCGTTGGAAACCTTTAAAGCAAATGGTAATCTACGGATTTATACCTATTTCAAAGATGCACCCATCAATGCGAGTCAAATTAGACCAGAAATTATGACTTTGTTGAATTTCAAGGAAAGACTCCATAATTTAGGACATTTTCATACTATCTATGCTGACATTAACGACCTGAAACATAAATTTAGCGAACAACTAAATAAGATTATGCCAAAATTAGCCGGGGAAATCGAGCCGGCTTTTCATCAAGAACAGCAGGAAATAGAACAAGCACCGAAATCTCAGATTCAGCAGTTAGAACAACAGTTAGAACAAGAGCGACTAAAAAACGCTCAATTACTAGAAAGAATATCTCGCTTAACTGAACAGCTAATAAATTGTTCAAGTGTAACGGAGAAGGATCGTATCCAATCTAGAATTAAAATACAGCAAAAAAAACTAACAGAAAAAGAAGCAATAATTTCTCAGATGCAAGAACAAATAAAGCAGCTACAATTTTCTTTAAAAATTGTTATAACAGGAGAAATCGAACTCGAAAGTGAGAAAGGAATCGACTACACTAAACTTCGTGACTTACTAGCAGCAGGTAAGTGGGAGGAGGCGGATCAAGAAACAGTTAAAGTCATGTGTCAAGCAGCAGGAATAGACAACAAAGGCCGCCTAGACTCAGTGTCTATCGGCAACTTCCCCTGTATAGATTTACGAACTATTAACCAACTCTGGCTGCACTACAGTAGCGGTAAGGACGGCTTCAGTGTCCAATGTCAAAATATTGAAGCGATTGGTGGCGTAGAGGGATTAAGGAAGCGAGAAACCTTGTGTTTGTGCCGCCCGTACCTACTAGGTACATCCCTTGATTTATTAGAGGCTCTCTTCTCTCGCGTAAAGACTTGTAACCTGGGACATATAACGATTTGGCGGTGCTACAATTAAAAGAGAAAGTTTGCTCCAAGAAAACCATGCAACTAGAAGAATACTTTGAAGTTTTTGAGCCAGATGACATCCGCATTAAAGGACATCGCATTGGGATTGAGGATGTCATCAACTACCATTTAAAAGGTTATACTTCCCAGCAGATTCTCCAAGAGTTACCCACCTTAAACCTAGAGAAAATTTACGCTACTCTCACCTATTACTATCAAAATAAGACCCTGATAGATGCTTATCTTCAGCGCCTCCGTGACTGGCAGGAAGAACAATATCAGCAGTGGTTAAATACCGAGCCATCCCCCCTGATTCAACGCCTAAGACAACTAAAACTAAAACGGAAACAGCAAGAACTAAACCTCGCATGAGAATCTGGTTTTTGTTAGATGAAAACTTATCCCCAAACCTCAAAATATCTCTGTTGCGATTGAATCCTAATCTCGATATTTTGCGAGTAGGTGAACCCGATGCACCACCACTGGGAACTTTAGACCCAGAAATCCTAGATTATGTTGCGTCATTTCAACGGTTATTAGTCACCAGGCTCTAATAGATTGTATCTCGTTGACGGGCCGGGCGATCGAGGGATTTAATCGCCGTTGCTAATTCCTCGACGGTCAAACAAGTGCCGCCCAGGGCCCCGGCCATAGTGGTAATATGTTCTTCCATGAGAGTGCCACCGAGATCGTTGCAACCCCAGTTTAAGGCTTCTGTTGCCCCCTGTAAGCCCAATTTTACCCAACTGGGTTGATGATTTTTAATGCTATTGCCCAAATAAATCCGCGCCACTGCCGTTAATTTTAATGTATCGGCTAAAATTGGTTGATCTCGTCCGACTCGATTTCTCAGGGGTTTGGGGGCTGATTGTCCCACAAAAGGCAATAAAATAAATTCGGTGATTTTAGCCGGATAATTATTTTCTAGGGCGATTTCTTGCTGTTTTCTAATTTTTTCAAGGTGCTGCACCTGTTGACTAGGGGTTTCAATATGACCGCAGAGCATGGTACTGGTGGTATGTAACCCCAAGCGATGAGCAGTACCGACTATTTCTAACCAAGTGGCAGCATCGATTTTTTCTGGACAAATTACCCGTCTTACCTCATCGACTAACACCTCGGCAGCCGTCCCCGGGAGAGAATTTACTCCTGCTTCTTGCAGGGAAGCGATAACTTTTTCGTAACTTAAACCGTCTTCTCTAGCAATAAATTGGACTTCTTGGGGCGAAAAAGCGTGTAAATGCAGGTCAGGAAAGGCTTGCTTCAGGTTTTTAACAATTTCGAGGTAATAGTCTAAGGAATTGCCCTTAATCTTGGCTTTTGGGTTTAATCCTCCCTGCATACAAATTTCTGTGGCCCCACGACGGACAGCATCGGCCGCTTTAGCGATAATTTCCTCTAAATTAAGCCAGAAAGCCCCCTCTTCATCTTCATTGCGTCTGAATGCACAAAAACTGCAATGCTGCTCACAAATGTTACTAAAATTAATATTGCGATTGATAACGTAGGTGACGGTATCTCCTGCCTGTTGACGACGCAAAAAGTCGGCGGTTTCCCGAATCCGGGCAATTAAACGGTTATCGGTAGTTTCTAGCAAGATAAT
Organism: Microcystis sp. M_OC_Ca_00000000_C217Col; assembly: GCF_007095585.1. Classification (NCBI taxonomy): domain Bacteria; kingdom Bacillati; phylum Cyanobacteriota; class Cyanophyceae; order Chroococcales; family Microcystaceae; genus Microcystis; species Microcystis sp. M_OC_Ca_00000000_C217Col. The sequence goes on along the minus strand of NZ_SFBV01000342.1, from coordinate 7,156 downwards.
CGCTTCTTTTGCCGATAAATTCGCCCCTGACCGCGCTTTTGCCAAAATATCGGTTACGGGTGCGGTGATGGAGGAGTTAGTCACGGGAGATAAATATTAAGGGTTGCCGATCTTAATTTTAGAACGAGGTCAGAAGGAACAGTAAAGAAAGAGAGCCGATTTAATCCTTTTTCTGTTCCCTATTCCCTTGTCTGCACGCGGTAATTTCCGGTTGAGAGCCTTTATTGCGGGGTGGTTTGTTTTTCCTGTTCTTTTTGTTGACGTTTTTTCTTTTCTGCTTCTAGGGCATCTTCGATAACCTTGAGCAGCTGATCCATTTTATCAAGATTACTGCGATAAACATCGAGGTCTTTTTGCAGTTTCTCGCTGGAGAGATGCAGAATTTCTGAGAACTTTTGCAAAATTGGTTCGCGTTTTTCTTTTTCCTTGATCATGTCTGGTTGTGCTTCCGCTAAAATGGTATAGAGACCGATGGCAAACAGGCGACTATACTTAAACTTAGGAGCGTTGATCACCGAAACTAGACTATCAGACAACTGATTGTTACCACCTAGAGCAGGGTTTTGCAGTTGGGAAAGCAAGGAATCAATATTAGTTTCTTTGGCAATAGCGATCATATTTTCGGCATCACGACGATAGACTTCGGGATTACCGTTAACCGCTTGGCACAAAGCATTAAAAATATTCGGTTTATCCTCCCCCGGACGATAGCCTTCCATGAACTTCTCGAAAGAAGTAACCACACCAAGGGCATAAATTGGATCATAATGGAAATCTACATTAACGGAGAGCAGGTGCATCTCAACTAATAATTCCTCAACCACGCGCCGATATACCGAATTGATGGGGCGGGTGTGGCGAGTATAAAAATCACGCTTACTATCGGAAACAGTACGAATTTTGTCCACAGAACCAAACTTCATAAAAATTTAACACTGCTCTCATTTTCCCCCTTCTGGTTCCCCCTGACAAGGCCGGTGATTACCAAAGAGCAGCCCGGGGTCAGTCCAGAGAGAGCAAAAGAGCGAGTAAGATGGGGAAATGGAGAAATGGAGAAATGGGGAAATGGGGAAATGGGGAAATGGGGAAATGGGGAAATGGGGAAATGGGGAAATGGGGAAATGGGGAATTTCAACTAAAACCCTAAAACCCCAACACCCTAAAACCCTAACACCCTAAAACCCTAAAACCCCAACACCCTAAAACCCCAACACCCCAACACCCTAAAACCCTAACACCCTAAAACCCCAACACCCCAACACCCTAAAACCCCAACACCCCAACACCCTAAAACCCCAACACCCTAAAACCCCAACACCCTAAAACCCTAAAACCCTAAAACCCTAAAACCCTGACCCCCAAAACCCCAACACCCCAACACTCAACAGCTTTTTCACTTTTCACTTGACTATATGGCCAATCAAGACGACAAAATCAAAATTATCAGTGATAACCGGCAAGCACGCCATCTCTACGAGATTTTAGAGACTTTTGAAGCGGGGGTGCAGTTGGTGGGGACCGAGGTTAAATCCGTGCGTGCCGGTAAGGTAAACCTGCGGGATGGTTACGTTTTAGTCCGCAATGGTGAAGCGGTGTTAATTAACGTTCATATTTCCCCCTACGAACAGAGTAGCGAATATTTTAATCACGATCCGCGCCGGACGAGAAAATTGTTGATGCACAAAAAGGAAATCAGCAAACTCATCGGTCAAGTGGAACAGAAAGGTTTAACTCTTGTGCCTTTGAAGATGTATTTTAAAGGTAGTTGGGTAAAAATCAGCATTGGCCTCGGTAGAGGCAAGAAATTACACGATAAACGCGAAGATTTGAAACGTCGTCAGGATCAACGGGATATGGCACGAGCGATGAAGCGTTAACCAAGACACTTATCGGACTGGCAAAGGTCTAGGTAAGAAACGATCGAGTTTTGTTAGAGTTGAACTGTATTAGGCTCCTTGCGGCCGTCACCATCTCCCTCACCTTGGGTTAAAATTTATGTTAAAAGTCTTGACAAAAGTAATTAAATATGCTAAGGCACCCGCTTTAATTGCTCTATCTTTAGCTGTGGGTGCGGGAATTATTTTACCAAAAATAACTTTAGCCAATGGCAACCCCGGCCTAACAATTTTTAGTGGCGTTGATCGCAAGGATATCTTAGATTATTTCTTGCAATTTGGCGGTCGTCCCAAGCAAATGGATCGTTATAAATTCTATATTCCGCCGAAAAAACTCTCCCAAGGGGCTTCAGCTTTTTTTATTTCCTATCCCGATTATTTTAACGGCCAGTTTGACACCAATAAAATCGAGGTACGCATCAACGGCAAATCTTTACCTTTAAAGGAAGTGGTTTGGGATAAGGATAGTCGCGTTATTCAAATTGTCCCCGAACAAGCGATCGATCCGACCAGCAAAGTTGAAATCGTCATGTCTAATGTCAGAAATCCTCAATTAGGCACTTATTACTTTACCTGTGATGTGATTGCCTCTGGCAATATTCCCGTCCGTCTCTACGTTGGGACTTGGATTGTCAGTATCGAACCTTAAAGTATTTATTGATGAAATGGGGAAATGGGGGAATGGGGAATTCAACTAAAACCCCAACACCCCAAAACCCTCTCAGTCTGAGAAAAAGTCAACAAAAGTTAACTATTCGCCTCCGAGTTGCTAAAATCTGAGGAATTTTCACCTATAGACTCGTTGGTTGGGTAATTTTCCTCGGAGTTTAAGTTTTTGCGACTGCCTTTGTGGGAATTTTTCCCCCCTTCTCGTCCAATAGCTGCCATGTGGGCGCGATCCCGGCTAACCGCTTCACCACCCTTTCGTCCCGCTTCGCGAGCTTCTTCGGAGGTAAATTCGTGGGCTGTACCTTTTTGATGAGCAGCTTTACCACCTTTACTAGCGATTTCCTTTTGTTTAGCTTGATCCATAGAGGCAAAACCGCGTTTACTCTTACCTGTCATAATATCCCTCCTGTGTGAATGCTGATTTTGAAAGTTCTTAAAGACTTATGCGAGATTTTTAAAACATCAAAATCATGGTCTTGTGGGTGGGCAAAACATTGAGATTGCCCCGCTTTTTCCTCTAAGAACTATGTATTCCTACCTAGGATCATAACTCATTAGCTTGACTTCTAGGGAACCAATGACAGCAATCAAAGAGCAGATTTTATGTTAAAAAATATTAAGAGAATCGAGCATTTATCAGTCTAAAGATATAGAAGTTATCTTAATGGTGAGGTACAAAGTTTGCCTTTGCAGGAGTCGGTCTTCAGTTATCAGTTATCAGTTATCAGTTATCAGCTTTTTTGGCTCTTCTCCCTTCTCCCCACTTCCCCACTTCCCCACTTCCCACTGAAAAGGCTGCCATGCAGCCTTTTTTGGGTGTGCGGGCAGCCTAAAGCCTAGTTTTTTGGGGATTTAATCGGGAAAAATCAGGGTAAAACTTTGGTTTTTAAGACTTCGATGTTTTCGATCAACCATTTATCTCCTTGCCGTACCAAATCATAGCGCACGTTCACGGGCCGATTATAGGAACGCTTGACAATTTCCTTGCCATTATGGAAATACATGGCCTTTTCGTTGACTATCGCTTCTACTGTCGCTAAATTAGGATTTTTCGCATTATTAGTAACCGATCGCACATCCACCTGATGATCGTAGCGCCAATAGTTATTTCCCTGTAAAGCCGCCGCCCGTTTTTGCCAAAGTTCCAAGGCTGAACCCGTTAAAACCTCTTTCAATTGCTCTTTTTGGTGTTCACTGCCAAAAGCGGCCGATTTTGCTGCTAACCAAGCTTGAATCGTCTCCTTGGCTGTTTCCTTGTCCAAGGGAATCCCTTCCATCACTTCCGCATTAGCCGAAGGAATTTCTAGTATGGGAGTATTTAAAGAAATCGGTAACTGTTCCCCTTGCAAGGCTGCCAAAGGAGATTGACTATCGACAATTGCCTTTATCCCCAAGGACAAAACTGCGAGCGTTCCCACTAATCCTACCCCCAATATTGCCACTCGATCGAGTCGTAGTTTTCTGCGGGCCGGTCGTCTCCGTTTCGGTGGGACTAGGGCAGTTTTTACCGTTTCTGGGGCTGCCTGCTGGGAGTTACCCGCTGCTGGGGTACGCGAGCGACGGGGACGACGACGGAGGGGATTAAGTGCCGGTTGACGATAGGCTGCTGTCACCACCACACTGCCCTGAGTATAGGGGGTGAAAGTTTCCTCCTGAGCAGTGGCTCTCAGGGCAGGTACAGCAGAGCTTGTCCGCTCACCGTTAGCTCTAGCTAAAGACGGTTTTTGGGGACGAGAGTGGGAAGAATAAGCAGATTCCCTCATCGGTGTCGCTCCTGGCACTGGGTTTAAATGGGTGGGGGGGGTGTGGGTTTTGAGAACAGTTACTTCCGATTCTAAAGGTTCGCCAACCTTTTCTTGAACCGACACGGGAACTTTTTCGTCAGGAAAACCTGACAATTCTTCTAAATAATTTTGTACCTCTTCCTCGGCAAAATACTCTTTTAGTGAGGCTTTCCGCTCAACCAAATCACTAAAATGGCAGAAAACTTCTGTTTGTAACCAACGCTCACCGTAACGACATAACCCAGGTAAGAGATCGGGAGATTGCCCGGATTGTTCCTTAATATAATTTAATATTTCTTGCTCTTGACTTTTTTCTAAAATTGTGCTTGCTTGTTCGGTTTGACCGAGCAGTAGGGCGCAGATCGATCGCTCGAGGGAGACATCCTGATGTTTTTGTAATTGCTGCAAGCGAGCGCTGGCCGCAACGATAGCGGCGGGTTGTTTTTGGGCGAAACCGCGGGCAATCAAGGCATAAACCAACAGATAATTACCCACCGACGAGGGGCGTTGTGCCTCTTTTGCCCAGATTTTTTCCTGTTCGGCCTGAGTTAAATAAACCCGTAACTGTTGAATAAAGCGTAAAAAATTATCCACCCCCAACCCAGAGCGATCGTCGCCCTGGCCATCGATGCCGCCGCGAGCGGCCAACATCTCCTCCAAGAGATTTAAGCCGCGCTGACGGGCAAGACTAGGTTTTTTTTCCTGGGATAACAATTCCAGAACCCGGTAGGGACGCAAGCGATCACAATCATGGCGAATCTCGCTGGCCACTTGCGGGAACATTTGTTCTTGTTCCAACCAAGTCAGGGCTTTGGCCGCGGTGCTGGCCGCCTGTTCATAATTTTTATCCTGCCAATATTCCCGACTTAATTCCCCGTAGGCCAAAGCCAAGGTTAAGATCATGTCTGGGCGAGTAGTTGGCTCCAAATCTAGATAAGTTTCCGCCAAACGAATCACTAACTCGTACTCTCCCAACTCTTGCAGGATGAGCAAAGCTCCCACTAGATCGGCGGGGGCAATGGTAATCTGGGGAGTGGGATATTCTGAGGAAGCAGCAGCCACCTCCCCAGCCTGAGAATCGAGGTTTTCGGCGCTGCTTTCTGGGTTGAGAAGCAAGGGATTGGGGTCGAAAAATTGAGCATCATAATCACGACGGCGATCTGGATCACTTAACACTTGGTAAGCTTGATCTAACAAGTGCTGACGGGCAACGATCGCTGTTTGACTGTATTCTTGACGTGGCAATTGCCGTCCCCGATCGGCGTGGGCCAAATCAATCTGCTCGGCACTCACCTGAAAGGGGATTCCCAATATCCTGTAGTAGTCAAGAGGAATTCGCACGGTTAGCTGTACCTCAACTCTGGAGAGTCCTTAGTGAATTAAATGATGTAAGTGAGAGCGGAGCGAGTAAAATAACAAGATACCATCTTATCCTAGCCAATCTCTGACTGACTAAGATTAGATTTGAGAGAGAAAATACTAAGAACCCCTTGGTTTAAGACCAAAAAATTCACTGCCAGAATTCTCGAAAAATCTACCGCTTCCTCTCCCCTTGCCTTTTTGTTGTCTAAATGATACTACAGACCCTATGATTTCCGAACGTACTTTACCAACCTTTAATCCTGCTTCCATCATTATTACCAAAGCTGAAGGTCTTCGCCTATACGAGGATATGGTTTTGGGGCGGATGTTTGAAGATAAATGTGCCGAAATGTATTATCGAGGCAAAATGTTCGGTTTTGTCCATCTCTACAACGGTCAAGAAGCGATATCTAGCGGTATTATTAAAGCCTTGCGTCAGGGAGAAGATTACGTTTCCAGCACCTATCGCGATCACGTCCACGCCCTCAGTGCCGGAGTTCCCGCTCAAGAGGTAATGGCGGAGTTATTCGGCAAAGCTACCGGCTGTAGTAAAGGACGGGGCGGCTCCATGCATATGTTTTCCGCCGAACATAAGCTTTTAGGGGGTTACGCTTTTGTGGCCGAGGGGATTCCCGTCGCAACCGGGGCGGCTTTTCAAAGTAAATACCGTCGGGAAGCCATGGCTGATGCCAGTGCCGATCAGGTAACGGTCTGTTTCTTTGGGGATGGGGCGAGTAATAATGGCCAGTTTTTTGAGTGTCTGAATATGGCCGCCCTCTGGAAGTTGCCGATTATCTATGTGGTGGAAAATAATAAGTGGGCGATCGGTATGGCCCACGATCGAGCCACTTCTCAACCGGAAATCTATAAAAAAGCCAGTGTTTTTAGTATGGTCGGTGTGGAAGTGGACGGTATGGATGTGGTCGCCGTTCATGCCGCCGCCAGAGAAGCTGTAGCCCGCGCCCGCGCCGGTGAGGGGCCGACTTTGATTGAGGCCTTAACCTATCGTTTCCGGGGTCACTCTCTGGCAGATCCCGACGAGTTACGCAGTGCTGACGAGAAACAATTCTGGGGCGAAAGAGATCCGATCACTCGCTTTGCCGCCTATCTCTACGAGCGAGATCTGGCCACGAGAGAGGAATTAAAAGAAATCGAGGAGAAAATTCAAGCTGAAATCGAAGCCGCGGTTAAATTTGCCGAATCTAGCCCCGAACCCGATCCTAGTGAACTAACTCGCTTTATTTTCGCCGAAGACGAGTAATTTCAGTGATCAGTTACCAGTTATTCAGATTTGAGTAATCAGTGATCACTGATTACTTAAGGTATTCTGTCACTAACCCCGCCCTAAAAGGGACGGAGCTTGCCTAAACCAATTTAGGCGACGCAAGTAGAGACTACCGCATCGAGACACAATCTGGTACAGACCTCCGAATACTTCCCTAGTTC
>NZ_SFBV01000341.1:0-10081 GCF_007095585.1 Microcystis sp. M_OC_Ca_00000000_C217Col | reverse complement strand
TCTTTTAAAGAATCTTGAGTCCCTAAATCAACAGAACATCCTAATATATCTTCTAAGTAAAGTCGTACCTCGATAAACTCAAATAACCCTACCGCTTTACTAAATTCTACCAATAAATCTACATCACTGTCAAAACGTGCTTCATCCCTTGCTACTGAACCAAATAGAGACAGAGATTTTACCCCTAGTTTTTCTAATTGTTCTCGGTGTTTTGCGAGAATTGTTAGTACCTCATCTCGTTTCATGGCTATTTCCTGAAATCTGATTCCTTCATTGTAACCTTAATGGTTGTCTCGTTGATATTGGCTCTCATGATGAAGTTTATTAAAATAGAAATTATTATTGAACTTAGAAATGCTCTGCCAGTGCCAAATACCACCATTAATTAGGTTACTTAGGTTTTTCAAGTTGCTCTTTAACTAATTCTAAGGGAAGTTTTAATACTCTAGCAATTTGTTCGACGGTTAAGCCTTCTTTCATCAATTCTGTAGCGATTTCGAGTTTATATTCTTCAGCAAGATTAGGTTTTTGTAATTGGTTTTCTGGTAGTTGATTACAGATATGACCTTTATTAATTTGTACGGGATTTATTACATTAAAGTTATGAGAGACATTATAATAATATCTTCGCAGACTAGACCTGAGATTGGCTTTATTAACTTCTTCTCCTAAAATTTCCGATAAGGTTTTCCATAATTTACCAGCTACATCCTTGACATATTTCTCGGAACGATGATGACTTTTAGCGATTTCTGTATATTTTTGGTGATTAATCACCCCTTCTAAGATTTCAGACTGAACATCATCTAAATTCTCTCCTGTATAGGAGAAGATGAGATTATCAACAGTTGTAATTAAAGAGTGAATATCAAAATTGTTCATTTTTACACACAGAATCAAGATTAATAAGCTCTTACCTGACATTATATGATATTATAAGCTGTGCGGTCAATTTAATATTATTTTTAGATTTAAGTTATTTTTCTTAATACTGCTTTATATAGCTTTATATAACTTTAAAAGTCTTGACAGTTAATTTTTGCGAGCATACAATTTCCGAAGGAAAAAGATATCAAATTCAGAGGCTAACTATTATGTTTACGAATATTCAGGATTTACAAAAAGTTAAAATCAGCAAAAATATTTTTGATAACAGTATTTTTGGATTGATAATAGCTACTAGCTTAATAGGATTGAATGCAGGTCAGGCAGAAGCCTTGCAATTGGCATTAAATGGTACATATACAGGAACAGTTAATGGGTCATCAATCAATGCGACTGCATCAGGTGAAATTAATACCGATGGTCCTGGCGGAAATCTAACTGCAACTTTTACTCAGATTCCTTCAACTTTTACTCCACTAGCATTTGGCAGTTCTTTCATCACACTGATTTGCTGGAGTTCGGCAGAAAAATCTGGTAATGCACAAAATCTATTTGATTTAAGTGGAGGAAACTACAGTTTGAAACGTACTTTAAATTGGACTTCCATTCCAAATAGTACAATCAGTGTAACTGGACAAGTTTCTAATACAAATAATCAACTTTTGCAATATTCTGCTAACCTTACAGGAACATATAACGGTCCCTTAGATATCAGTCGGGTTGTCGATTATCAGGTTAAGTGGACACCTTTTGGTGATCAAGTTATTGAAGAAGGTTCAGCAATTATGGAAACAAGTAATGGTAATCTTTTATCTCTTGAAATAAATACTATTTATAGTGGATTATCAACACCGCTACTCAACTCCCAAGTTGGTCGTTTTTCTCCTGTAGCAACTTATGATGTAAATACACGCGTGTTTCAAGCTACATGGGAAGCAGAAATGCGTGTTGTGCCTGAACCCACATCAATCATAAGTCTCCTTTCCCTGGGAATACTTGGTGCAGGTGCAACCATAAAACGGAAAGTAAAACGCTCTCATTCAACCGAAAAAGAACCCAGTAACGTTGGTTAAATTGCCTTTTTTATATAACTCATTCTCCCTTAATTTTAGACCAGTTGAGGGGGATTTTTATGCTCTTACTTCTCCTTCTTGTATTTTTAACTGAATATTTGCTATAATAAACAAAGGGTAAGCATCAATCATCTTCAAGCGATAGAAACCATTATTGAGGAACGACAAAATGAACTTTAAAATGCTTGGACAAAACACTTCTCAAGCTGAAGTAACTCATATTTCTTCCCATGGAATATGGATTCTGGCAAACAATGAAGAAATGTTTCTTTCTTATCAAGATTTTCCTTGATTTCAAGATGTCCCTATTAGAAAAATTTTAAATATACAAGAGCCTTTTCCTAATCATTTTTATTGGCCAGATTTAGATGTAGATTTAAGCAAAGAAATTATTAAGTAGTCATGCAAAATTAATTACCTGCCCGATCGAGCTAAAACCCTTACGGGGCAATGATCGTCATGTGTAAATAATTTTGCCTAGGTACTTAAAAATCCTGAGAGATTTCCTTTAAAAGTTAAAGCCTAGTTTTTATCCTTAATTAAGTGCGATGCCGAAGGCACTGCGTAGCAGCACGCTGATCTGGTAGGGTGCGTTCATAAAATGTAACGCAGCTTATTTTTATTGCTTGTCCTTCTGTATCCCATAGGATACACTTAAGGCATGATTGAAATTCGCCAGACCGAAACCTACTCTCAGTGGTTTAGCAATTTGCGGGATCGCCAAGCAAAAGCACGTATAGACATTCGTGTTCGTCGCCTGTCTATGGGCAATCCAGGCGATGTTAAACCAGTAGGAAAAGGTGTATCGGAACTGCGGATCGATTATGGCCAAGGCTATCGGGTGTATTTCATTCAGCGAGGCGAGACCTTGATCATCCTCTTGGCAGCAGGAGATAAGCAAACTCAAGAACGGGACATCAAAACAGCATTAAATTTAGCACAAGACTTATAGGAGATTTTCATGGCTACTATCCAAACCTATCCTTGGGATGCGGCAGAACATCTCGAAACAAAAGAAGATATAGCTGCATATCTTGAAGCAGCTCTTGAAGATGGCGATCCAAGCTTAGTGGTAGCAGCATTAGGTGATATTGCTCGATCTAAAGGGATGACACATATTGCCCGTGAAACAGGGTTGGGGCGTGAAAGTCTTTATAAAGCTTTGTCAATCGAAGGCAATCCAGAGTTTGCCACAGTTCTTAAGGTCTTACAATCACTTGGGTTACGCCTCCAAGTCGTACCAATTGCCTAACTTCACCGTTATACTGAATCGGTTTTTAATAGCATGATTAACTCCCAATCCCACTTAAAAAACCCGCTCTCCCCCATACCTGTTGAACGGGATTTAGGATCAGAGCGATCGCTAGATGAAAGGTTAAGTAATGTTAAAATTATAATTCTTCATGAAGAAAGCGCATGATCGCCGAGTAACTGTAGCTAAAAATACCAAATTTTGTCCCAGTCACAATAAAGTAGGGATCAAGCGCATTCGATCGAAGCAGGAATTTTCTCCCCAGTATCTATGAATCAATCAGAAAGTTGCGGTAAGGTCTATCTCGTTGGTGCGGGTCCCGGGGATCCCGGTTTGTTGACCTTAAAAGCGAAAGTTCTCCTAGAAAATGCCGATGTTGTCCTCTATGATGCCCTAGTTAGCCCCTCGATTCTAGCCATGATTAACCCCCGGGCCGAACAAATCCATGGGGGTAAGCGTCGCGGTCGTCATTCTCTAGTACAGGAGGAAATCACCGCTTTACTGATTGAGAAGGCCCAGACTAATGCCGTGGTTGTTCGTCTCAAAGGAGGCGATCCCTTTGTTTTCGGTCGCGGGGGTGAAGAAATGCTCGATCTGATCGCGGCCGGAATTAGCGTCGAGATCGTGCCAGGGATCACTTCAGGAATTGCCGTGCCTGCCTACGCCGGTATTCCCCTCACCCATCGCGATTATAGTTCTTCCGTTACCTTCGTCACCGGCCACGAGATGGCGGGTAAATATCGTCCCCAGGTTAACTGGTCAGCGATCGCCCATGGTGCGGAAACAATTGTCGTTTACATGGGTGTGCATAATTTACCCTATATTATCGGCGAGTTAACCAAAGCGGGCAGAAGTGCAGAAACACCGATCGCCCTGATTCGCTGGGGAACAACACCGCAACAACAGCAGTTAATCGGTACTTTCACCACGATTATGAACCAGATCGAAGCCACCGGCTTTGAGTCCCCGGCGATCGCTGTTATCGGCGCAGTGGTGGACCTTCACGATCTCTTACAAGCGGGACAACCTTTGCTATCGAGGACAATCCCCCCCACCCCCATTTCTCCCTGATTCGGTTGCCATGCGTCAATATCAAAAATCCCTGACGATTACCACCAGTCCCAAGAATTTCCATCGTCTCACTGCCCCCATAGAAGCGATCGTGGCTGAATCGGGCATAACGACGGGATTATGCAGTATATTTGTCTGTCACACCTCCGCTTCTTTGCTGATCCAAGAAAATGCCGATCCCGATGTTCTCACTGATTTGGCCAATTTCTTCGCCAAGTTAGTGCCGGAAGATAGCAGTCTCTACTATCACTCTACCGAAGGGCCAGACGATATGCCCGCTCACATTCGCTCGGTCCTAACCCGGACATCGGAACAAATCCCGATCGCTAGGGGTAAATTAGTTTTAGGCATCTGGCAAGGTATCTATCTCTGGGAACACCGTCAGAGTCGTCACCAAAGACAAGTGGTGGTTCATATCACCGGGGTCTGAAGCTTTGCGTATAGTTTTGTAATAGAAACTTTACTCGTACCCCTCATCGGAGTAAGATTTTTTCCGTGTACGATCAAATTGTTCGCTTTTTGAACAAAGAACTTCATATTTCGTAACAAAAGGAAACAATTTATGCGAAAATTGTTCGCTCTGGCCCTGGTGCTATCCCTCTGGTTCACCTTTGCCGCTCCAGCGTCGGCTGATTTGTCCAATCTGACCCCTTGTAGCGAAAATCCCGCTTTCCTACAAAAAGCGAAGAGTTTCCGCAACACCACTCCTGACCCCGAATCGGGAGCCAAACGCGCTCAAACCTACTCCCAAGCTCTCTGTGGACCGGAAGGCTATCCGCACCTAATTGTTGATGGTCGTTGGGACCACATGGGCGATTTCTTTATCCCTAGCATCCTATTCCTGTACATTACTGGTTGGATCGGTTGGGTTGGTCGGGCCTATTTAATCGCCGTGCGCGACGACAAAGATGCCGAAATGAAGGAAATCATCATCGATGTTCCCCTCGCTCTCAGCAAAATGTTAACGGGTTTTCTCTGGCCCTTGGCGGCTTTACAAGAGGCCACTTCCGGTAAATTAACCGTTAAGGATTCGGAAATTACCGTTTCCCCTCGTTAATTTTTGTGTCAAACCCTTGACTTTTTATTCCCTAGGAGAACTCAGATGGAAGGACTTACTAAATTTCTCTCGTCCGCACCCGTGTTAATTATGGCGCTGCTGACTTTCACCGCCGGGATTTTAATCGAATTTAATCGCTTTTATCCCGATCTCTTATTCCACCCGCTAGGTTAAAGACAATCTCAGGTGATTAAAAGGGATACAGAGTCCACTGTATCCCTTTTTAATGGGAATGATCCCAGGGATTGGGGGAATATTAAGAAAAGAAAGACACTGGAGACGACAGGCTCTCAAAATCGATAAGATACAGGTATCTGCAACCCCAGAGGTGGGACAAACCATGCTGTTAGATAAAGATTTGATGCTAGAAAAGCGGCTGCGGTATCAAGAATTACAAGAAAAATTAAAAGAGATTTGGCAGGGAGAAAACGTTCTCGAATCGGATGAATGCGATTATGATATCCTAGTTATCCCTTCTTTTAGTATCGATCAGAGAGTCGGTCAAAAAGTGGCGGGTTTTTTACATTACGAAGAAAGATTATTATTTTCTCTGATTCGGTTGCGACACCCGAAAACCCGTTTAATCTATGTAACAGCGCAGCCACTTTCGCGGATGGTGATTGATTATTACCTGCAATTGTTACCGGGGATTCCCTTTTCCCATGCTAATAATCGTCTGTTATTACTGACAACTCACGATAACTCTTTTCAACCTTTAACCCAAAAAATTCTGGAAAGACCGCGCTTAGTAGCAAGAATCCGGCAAGCGTTGCGTCGAGATCGGGCCTATATGGTTTGTTTTAATTCTACTAATTTAGAGCGAGAATTGTCTTTACAATTAGATATTCCTTTATTTGCCTGTAGTCCAGATTTATTGTATTGGGGTTCTAAAAGTGGCAGTCGCGAGATTTTTGGACAAGGCAATATTCCCCATCCTGACGGTAGTTTACAGATAAATACGGTCAAGGATTTGTTATACGAAGCCGCTAGTTTGTGGTCCCGTCAACCGCAATTAAAACGCATGGTAGTGAAGTTAAATGAGGGGTTATCGGGAGAAGGAAATGCGGTTTTAGATTTACGTCCTTTAGGGGAAATTGTGGATAGTAACAGTCTAGATTTAAGCGAGAAAATGAATCTCTTGTCCAAACAATTAGAGAAGATGAGTTTTCAAGCAAGCGATGAAAATTGGGAGAGTTTTTCTGGCAAAATTGCTGAATTAGGGGGAATTGTCGAAGCTTTTATTGAAGGAGAAGAAAAGCGATCGCCAAGTGTGCAAGGTTATATTACACCCACGGGAGAAGTGAAGATTCTTTCCACTCACGATCAAATTTTAGGGGGTCCCGATGGTCAAATTTATCTAGGTTGTCATTTTCCTGCCGATGAAAATTATCGCCTACAATTACAGGAATTAGGCCTAAAAATAGGGGAAATTCTGGCAGCCAAGGGAGCAATTGAACGCTATGGAGTTGATTTCGTCGCTGTCAAAAATCCAGAAACTTTAGTCTGGGATTTACAGGCGATCGAAATTAATCTGCGAAAAGGAGGAACTACCCATCCTTTTATGACTTTAAAGCTTTTAACTAATGGTGAATATGATCAAAAAACTGGATTATTTTTCAGTCAACCTCACCAGGAAAAATACTATATTGCCTCCGATAATCTCCACAAACCCCAATACAAAGGTTTACTTCCCGATGATTTAATGGATATTATTGCTAAACATCACTTGCATTTTGATAGTAGCAGTAAAACGGGAACAGTTTTTCATCTCATGGGTGCGCTGTCAGAATTTGGTAAATTAGGGTTAACTTGTATCGGCAATTCTAGTGAGGAAGCGGCGGCAATTTATCAGCGTGTCGAACAGGTTTTAGATTGGGAAACAGAGCCTAGTTCCATAAATTTAGGTTATTGTTCTGGATTACCGATCACTTGGATATAACTAGACTGATTTACTGGGTATAATTTTTTGTCTCAGAGATTTAATCATCCAAGCAGGCAGTTCTAAAAATTGATAGATAGCTAGATTCCAAAGATATCCATACTGAGGGAATTTTCTTAATAACATAACTTCCGATAAAAAGTAAAATCGCCAAGTTCTTTGGTATTCAGGGGGATTATCTTCGATTCGTATTTGTTCGGGAGACTTCGGCATCCAGTGACCGATTATGCGCTCTTTTTCAAAATATTTAGCCTGAATATATAACCCTAGTAATCTATCTAAACACCAAAAAGGAATATATTTAATCGGACCCAATAAGTTCATGAGATTAGTAATTTCTATCGTCGCCGCTTGCACAAGTTCACTTTTCCAAACTTTTTTATCAAAATTTTCTAAATGGGGACCATTTTGATCGCGACGTTGATTGAGAAAAACTTGGGGATTAAAAGGATTATCTAAAGGAGCGATCGGTAATTCTAATAAATAATTATTATCTTTAAATAAGTTACTATTATTTTCTCTTCTGCTACAGATAGCTAAACTGTTTACATCGGGAATTGTTGGCCAAGTACTCTCTAATTTTTCTCGTTCACCGTAGGGAAATTCACATCTGGCTAATCGTAATACCCAACTATTGGGGAAGCGTTCAAAATAGTCTTTAACTAAGGTGACGATCTCCGGGTGTAAATATTCATCGCAATTGATTGTGAGAATATAAGTACCTCTGGCATTTAAAAATCCTGTACTTCTTTGAATAATTTCACCTCGTAAAGCACAGACAATCTGTTTCATGCGTGGATCATTTACTGGCGAAGGTTTGACCCCGGGAGGATGAACTAAAATAAATTCTATATCTCCCTTGACTTTCAATAGTTCTCCTAGCCAATGCTCGCTAAATCCCTCGCGCATCGGGATAACGATCGATAGAAAAGTATTGGACATAAATTAACTGGTTAGATTTGCCTGTGATTTATCAAAGTTGTCTTGACCGCGATGCACTTAACTGGTTTAAATAGCTTCTAAATATTTGCTATCGAGCAGAAATGAGCCTCGCTCGAATTTTACACCCCAATAACCCCCCGGCCGGCGATCGATCACCGTGCCGATATCGTCGATATTGAGTAGCTCCGGCGGCCGTAACATAGGCATAGGATCGGCGGTTTTCAGGTAAGGGGGAATGGCAATCAGACGGACTTTTCCCCCGACGCTAATTTCACTCATGGTACTGACTAGATGCGATCGTGACATAGTATCTCAACTTAGCATATTTCAAATCATTCTTAAGATAGATTCCCCAGAGAATAGGTATTGTGTAAGCTGTTTTCGTCCCCCTTTCCCCTTGGGTTGGGGTGTTGCTTGACCTAGCGGTGCGGGTGGCGATCGCTATCAGTACAATCAAAAAAAACCAAAATCTGAATCCCTAGTTGGGGAGAGAAATGTAAAGATTTATTAATTGTATATTTTAATACAGTTGTGGGGGGGGAATGTGTATAATCCCGTTGTCTCCCTTTGGAGTTGGGTTAAGGTGTTGCCTGACCTAGCTGTGAGGGGATAATCACACTATTGAGAAGAAAAAAAATGAAAAACAGCATCTCAGCCGCGATTCTTGGAGCGGCTGTAACCACTGCACTCATCGGACTATCTACAAGTTCTGTTCAGGCCGCTCAACTTAGCTTCAAGTTCAACTTTTTAACTTCGGACGGTGATTTATTTAAACTGAATCTGACTACGGAGGACACGCTTACAACAAAAAACGCCCCTTCTTACACTGATCCAACCAGTGGTTTAACTTCTCCAGCTTATACCTTTACAGGCTACAAAATCCTTGGCGTGACGGGAACAGAGACTGACCCAGGCGGCATCACTAACCCTAAGTAGTCGTGCAAAATTAATTTCCTAGTGAAGATAGGCAAGAGGCAAGGGGCAAGAGGCAAGAGGTGGTTAGATATGTGTAATTAATTTTGCTTAGGTACTTATTACTGCAATACTTCCCGCAGGCTCTGGCGTTTTTAATGCACCTGTCAATGGTGTTCCAACCATAGACTTGATTCCTCACTCGAAGACGGATAACCTTTACAATCCCAATGGTGGCTTTGCTCCAGGAGTGCTTCCAGCCGGGAATACAGCCGGTAAATTTTCGTTTGGAGGTTTAGCTTTCCATGTAGGGGGTACTAAAAATGAAGATTATCAAGTATTCACCCGGTCGGATTTTGATAACCCCTTGAAACGGCCGGGGCCAGGCTATGACTATGGCGGTTGCCCCGGTAGCTGCGTTTGTGTGATAATTTTTGCTTATGGAATCGTGAAATGCTTATCGGGCAAGACTTTTAGGGCTATTTTGCGGAAGAAAGTATCAGTATAGACCTCGTTTCCACACAGAAACCAGAAGAGCCACAAATTGTTCCTGAACCCTCCTCAACCGCTGGACTTTTAGCTATTGGCTCCTTTGGTGCATTAGGTGCAGCTTCAACCCTGAAACGCAAACTAAAATCATCCAAAACATCAGAAAACAAAACCATAAAAGTAGGCTAAATTGCTTACCAAAGTAGAATTAATTCCCCTTCATTCAGTCGTTTAAGGGGGTTTATTGTATAATAGGGACATGATTAAATCAAGAGGATTTTGGTTATGCAACAGGTGACGATTGAGCTACCCACCACCATAATTAATGCTCTAGCCGCCTACGGTGGTGATTCGGTAGTAGTGATGGCGGCTTAATCCTTTGCTTTGCTGTGCATTGTAGTCATGGATAAAATACCAAACAGCCCCAACGTGATTCTCCATTTTTTTAGAGAAAGATAGAC